>CBQWHS010000211.1:0-6861 GCA_967728665.1 uncultured Chryseosolibacter sp.
TTGTTGGTGTGGTTAAAGATTTTCATTTCGCATCACTTCATCGAAACATCGGACCTCTCGCGATCTTTCCGGAAGAATGGCAATTCAGCAAAGTATTCATCAAACTTCCCGCAGGAAATGTTGCTGATAAGCTCGCAAAAATTCAACAGGTTTATTCAACCCTTATCACACACAGACCTTTTGAATATCAATTCCTCGATCAGCAATATGAAGCACTCTATACCAATGAACAACGCCTTGGTTCAGTGTTTATAATTTTTGCTACTCTTGCCATCATCATAGCGTGTCTTGGGCTACTCGGATTGGTCTCGTTCTCTGCAGCACAAAAGACGAAGGAGATTGGCATCCGAAAAGTACTTGGAGCAACCGCTTCCAATATCGTTTTATTGATCACGAAAGATTTCACAGCGTTGGTCTTCATTTCGATTGGGCTTGGATTGCCTATTGCCTATTGGACGATGTCGACATGGCTTGGTGCGTTTGCGTACAAAACTGAAATCGGATTGGTGCCACTGGTAACAGCGTCATCAATATGCATTGCCATCGCATTGGGAACAGCCGGGTATCAAGCCATCAAGGCTGCGTTCATTGATCCAGCAAAAACACTTCGAAACGAATAAGATAACGCACAGTATCACGAAGCATGGGTTATGGCCAGCAGCTGGAATTATGTCTACTTTGCTGGAAATCTAAACTTATGAACAAAGGTTTTTTGTTTCTTCTTTTTTTCGTTGTCACTATACTCGCGTTTGCCCAGAACAACCTGCAGACCTACATCAGCCAGGCTCGCGAAGCCTACAAGGCAAATGACTACAAACGATTCTACGATATGATCCTTGAAGCCAACAAACTTCATCCATATCACCAGGGAATTTTATATCAATCAGGACTCGCAGCAGCGCTTAACAACAAACCAGAAGAAGCAATTTCATTTCTTAAAAAAGCTATAAACGCCAAAGCCGATTTTGACCTGAACAATCCTGATCTTGCCAGTCTTCAAACGATACCGTCATTTCAAAAATTGAAAGAATTACAAGGAGAGCTTCAGAAGAAAATTATTTCATCTGACACAGCTTTTATCGTTAAAGACAGAACAGCACACATCGAATCCATTGCCGCAGGTGAATCGAAGGGCAATTTTTATCTTGGCAGCATTCACAAACGAAAAATCATTCACGTTACCTCCGATGGCAAGGCAACGGATTTCACTGCTCCGGGACAAGATGGACTGACGTCAGTTTTTGGAATCAAAATCGATCGCAAAAAAAATATCTTGTGGGCGTGTTCCTCGCCGATGTCTGAAATGGAGAACTATGACTCTATTGCCATCTCCGGCGTTTTTAAGTATGATTTGAAAACAAAAAAACTTTTAGCTAAGTATTCGCCGGCGGAAAAACGAGAATATGTTTTTGGTGATCTGACACTTGATCCACAAGGAAATGTTTTTGTTTCCGATAGCAAGAACAATATTATTTTTGCGCTGAATGAAAAATCAGGAACACTCGATGAATACTTTACATCTCTCGACTTTTGGAATCTTCAGGGCGTCACATTCTCCGATGACGGCTCAACGCTATTTATCGCTGACTATATCAAAGGAATTTTCAAGCTCGATGTAAAAACAAAAAAACTAACATTTCTAAATGCATCGTTTGACGCTTCACTCAAGTCTGTTGATGGACTGACGTATTATAAAAATTCTCTTATCGCAATTCAAAACGCTATTTTTCCAATGCGGGTGACACAATACCAGCTCAACAAAACGGGTGATGCGCTGATCAACTACAGGATTATTGATCGCGCCCATCCTGCATTTAACGAGCCAACCATCGGGTGTCTTGTAGGAAATGAATTCTATTATGTTGCGAACAGTCTTTGGTCGGGATACACAAAAAATGGACAGCAAAAACCTGAGGACGAGTTGCAAGATGTTGTGATATTGAAAAAGAAGCTTTGAAGAGATTCCTACATCAACAGCTTGATAACGCAACAATATAATGTAGACGAAGTAACTACGGAGTAAATAATTTTAACACTCCTTTTGGGCAGCCCGCGCGGAAAACATTTCCAATTTAGCAAGCTCACACCAACGCGGCCGGGCTCTCCGCTATACTCCTCGTGCCTTCACACAAAACCAACGCCACTGCGGGTGTCGCTACGATCCCTGCTGCACAACAACGTTAACATTTACTACACTGAAAAATTTGGTTGGCATCATTTGATCCCAAAAAATTGCAATCGTGGCATACGAGTTAAGGCAACAAGGTAGAGTTCAGTTTTTGATCTTGTGTTATGTGGTAATAAGGCTTGATTTCGTTCCGATTTTTGGAGTGGGTCTTCGCGCGAAGATCGGTTGTCATCAATACATTATTATTTCTCACCTTATTACATTAGTAACTTGATCAATGCAATGATGAACAAACCTTATTACATTATTTGGAATCACATACTCCTGGGGCAAAGGACATAAAAAAGTCCCTTGCAACGATCGCAACAAAGTACTCCTTCTCTTCTCCAGAAAACAACATCCTTTACGTACTGGAAATTCCCCGAACCAAAAAAGCTGTAACGTGGGTTAACTCAGAAATACAAAACCATCAACCTTGAGTCGGGATAATGGAGATTGAAAAATCCTCTGCCTCCTATAACGTTGGTCGGATAGTGCACCGGCTCGCTGAACACTTCCACCAGGTTCATATTATTCTCAACTCTGAGTTTAATGTAATTGTAGTATTCTTCACTCACATTAGTAAGAGCAACGGATATACTGTCTCCTTCCCAAAAATTTCTGTTCATTGCCCGGAATATCTCCGAGAATTCCTGTCCGTTGAAACTCTTGTCATCTACCAGTCGTGTATAATTATTATTATTCAACAATGTTTCAAATCCTTTTAGTGTCGACGTGCCTTGAACAGTCACCATATAATAATTCGGAGTTGGCGGATCCTTGAGCGCATAATTCACTTCGGCCCAATAATCGTTAAAGCCATTGAAATAAATTTTTGCGTTCACGTTATTAAACCGAACTGGCGCTTGAACAACAGTAACAGCACTCACTTTGCCCAACGACTTGCTGTCGACATTCAGTATACAGGCATGGCCTATCACAAACGGAATATTCAATGCTTTATACATTCCCTTTGATGAATGAGTTAATGGATATGCTTTACCATCTGTTGTTATTGTTACAACGGCATCATCCACGGAAATTTGTTCAATCGGAATTTGTCCATCTTTATCCGCATCGAATTTGACACCGCTCACTGTTTTCGTCAGTAGTACAGCAACAGACTTATCAGGAAGGATTTCAGACGAAACCACTATCTCAGGAATTAAATCCTTCATATCATGAAGCTCCAATGGTTCCGGTGTGCAGCTGAAAAGTGAGACACAGCTCGCGAACAATGACAAACCGAAGCCAATCATCAAATGCAACTTCCCAAATATTTTCCCAACAAGCTTTTTCACGTCCACTCAAATCTTACATCCATAACTGATAAAAGGCAATAATCCGAACAGTCCGGGCTGGCTGTATTTTACGAGATTGGTTTTACTATCGCGCTCCGCCACCACTCCAATTGGTGTTGCGCGATTGTACGCATTGTAAACTCCGACAAACCAATTCCATCTAAACCTGTTACCGGGTTTATTAAAAAACTTCATGCCCAGATCAAGCCTATGAGAATCGGAAAGTTTTACGCTGTTAACATTCGAATACAACGGCACCACTTCCAAACCCGACATGTTAGTTCCCATCGTCACGTACTGACCAACAGTCGGAGTAAATCTGGCTCCGGAAATAAATTCCCAAACCATGGATGCCGCCCATCTCTTCGAAAGAAGATGTTGCGCTACAATTGCACCATTATGTCTTCGATCATAGCGCGCATGAAACCATTGCCCATCATTGATCTCTTCAAATTTTCTCCACGACCAAGACAAAGAATAACTTATCCATCCTGTGAACTTTCCAGCATCCTTGCGTATCAAGAATTCAAATCCATAAGCTTTTCCTTTGCCTTGTATTAAACTTTTGGAATAGTCTGAATTAAACAACAGGTTTGTTCCTTCTTTGTAATTGATGAGCCCATTCATCGACTTAAAATAAGTTTCAGCACTTAAATAAATCTTATGGGTTGACATATATCGTTGCCATGCGAGTGATACCTGGTGCGATGTCTGCGGACTAATGCTATCCGTCACCGGTGTCCAGATATCGATCGGCGTAGACACCGCGGAATTTGAAATTCTGTGGATGTACTGAATCATCCTGGAGTAATTGAATTTCAGTGCCTGATCTTTTGCTAATGCATAGCGAAATGAAATCCGCGGCTCCGGAAACAAATATTTTCCATTACCCACAATCGCCATCGAAGTTCTAAGCCCGACATTTGCTTTAACTCTTTTTGTCAGCGACCACTCGTTTTGAATATAGGTCGCAAATTCCTGTACAGTTTTTCTATTTGAATTTCCTCCCTCCTCTACAACCTCCTTGATATAACCAGTAGCGCTTACCACATTCGGAGTTAATTCATGGTGAATCCATTCCACACCGGCCGCCACCAGGGAATTACTGATAAGAGAATCGGTTTGAACAGACCACTTAACGCCATAATCGAGAATGTTGGAATTACCAGTAAGCATATAATCTTCATACGCATTTCTGACATTGTACCTATAGTGCGTTCGAAACATCGACAAGTCATTTTTGAATCGTTCCGTGGATTGATGGTGCCATTTCACTGTCTGACTTGAATTTACGGCGTTGAAATTTGTAAGCATGCCAATTCCATTCTTGTCACTATCACTGAAATAATTCAGCACATCTGATCCGCTGTAGTGACTGACCTCGACGTTATCAGATTTTGTCGGGTGATAAATAAACTTGGCATTCAGATCGTAGAAGTAATACGGGATTTTTTGATTGAATGCTTTGATAACCTTGTCGAGGTAGCTTCGTCTTCCGGCAACCCAAAAACTTGCCTTATCTTTTTTGATTGGTTGCTCGATCTTCATTCGCGAAGCGATCAAACCTACATCTGCTGAAATATTCGTTTTCTCCGGAATTGTGGAAATCGAAGTAACATCTAAAACTGAAGATAAACGCCCACCGTACTCCGCTGGAAAGCCTCCATTGATCACTTCAACTTTTTCTAGCATGTCAGGGTTGAACACGGAAAGAAATCCGAACAGATGACCAGCGCTGTAGACAGGTGCGCCGTCCAACAACACTAAATTCTGATCGGCGGCCCCTCCGCGAACAAATATGTCTGACGTTCCTTCGACTCCACGAACAACACCAGGAAGAAGCTGAACGGTTTTTATCGGATCTGCTTCTCCTAGGAATACTGGAATTCCTTCCACATCTTTTTGTGTAATGGTATTCGTGCCTGAACGTGTGGATTCCAAAACATCCTCATGGGAAAACCGATCACTTTCAACGATAACTTCTTTCAGCTCGTTTATTTTTTCTTTTAAGATAAAATTAAGGAGCGTATCACTGTCGAGTAATAGCGATAAAGAATTGGTTTGGAATCCGGTATAGGAGACGGTCAATGTTTTCAATCCTGGAGGAAGGTAGACATTAAAATTTCCGTTCACATTTGAATTGATCACAAGGCTATCCGGAAAAACAACAAGGTTTGCCATGGGAATACCCTCGCCTTGGTTGTCGCGGATAAATCCTGAAATCTCAAATTTTTGTGCTGTTGCGGCTACGGGCAAAACTGCCAATGCCACAATCCAAAGTGTTTTCACGTATCAAACCCTTTTAAGCCAACTTCTCCTATTGATCTCGCCAGTCTGGTTTGTGAAAATGAGGAATCAATAATTGCTGACACTGTAAAAAATCTTATGCCCGGTTGAACGGTAGGAATTAAGATTTTGATTTAAGATTTAAAATCCGATTCTAATGATTTGCACAGGTATTCCAATTATTGTCGTAGCATAACTTGACCCTCGAAAGTAATGCCAGAGGGACTTCAAAATTCTCCCTGACTTCGATTAGTCGGGATTGTTTCCTACATTCACAGTAACACTCCAAAGCAACCGAAACCAACATCAATTATCCATGAAATCTCTTCTCATTATTTTCCTATTTCCCTTTACCCTCGCAGCTCAGTACCTCAAGTCTGTAGAGTTTGTGAATTCACTTGATAGCACACGCAAGGCGCGGACAGTGCTGCCCTTTGAATCCAACACACGCTACCATTGGCATTATGTGCCTGCAACTATGGTCGGCAGAAATGGGCTTCCCGTAAAAGATCTGGACGCCACTCAGAAGATGAAATTCTACGACATGCTAAAAGAATTTCTCAGCGACCGCGGATACACGCGCACAACAGATATCATGAATTACGAATACCTCCTCAAGGAACTTGAACCGCAGAACCCATCGCGTATACCTGAAAACTATTTTATCACGATATATGGAAACCCGTCCGATAAAACATGGGCATGGAAATTCACGGGGCACCATCTCGCACTCAACTTCACCATTGTTGAAAATCAACTTGCGTTTACACCTTTCTTTTTTGGTATCTATCCAGCCGTTGTAAAAGATGGGCCGAAAAAAGGAAATCAACTTCTTAAAGACGAGGAAGAGTTGGGGTTGTCCCTTATCAACTCGTGTTCAGCAGAACAAAAATCGAAAGCCGTGATCAAGGCAACAACGTTCAACGACATTGTGACAACCAACGCCTTCGAGACAGGACCATTGGCTGAAAGTGGTATTGCCGCAAAAGAGTTTACAGCTGACCAAAAACTCCAGCTTAACAAATTACTCGTCACCTACCTGGCTTCGATGCCGGAGAAACTAGGCAAACACAGAATGGAGAAACTCGTGAAAGAAGACATGGATAA
>CBQWHS010000212.1:0-6855 GCA_967728665.1 uncultured Chryseosolibacter sp.
ATATTTTTAGTAGACATGATTGCTAACTTTTAAGTTTTTTTTTTGATTTAAATCAGCTTTCCGTGAGTATTTTAAATATTTAGACGAAATGAGACAATAACCTTATGGTACCATTGAGGCTAAATTCTAAACCTAATTTGAAATGAGTTTATTAAAATCTATAGAGCGATTAAAAAGGATGGACGATCTGATCAAAAAGGAGGCGACTGGCACTTCGAAGGAATTTGCTAAAAAATTAGGCATCTCGCGAAGTATGCTTATGGAAAATCTGAATGAAATGAAAGAATTGGGAGCTGAAATTGCGTTTTGCTCTTTCAGGCGCAGTTATTATTATACAAATAGATTTTCTGTCGTGATTGGTAGGCCAGAACGAGTTATAGGTGGACGGAATTTTTTTTACCAGTCCAGTTCTATTGGACACCTGTCAAGTAGTTTAGTCCCGCACGCTTATCTAATATCGAAAGATAACTATGCCGCGGAAGCCGAAAAGCGAATGAGTAGGTAGAATTTTTATTTACAAAATTTATGATTAAGACAATTAAATCCATGAAGAATGTAAAAGTACTATCCAACAAAGAGGTCATGTCAATTCGAGGGGGTGGCGGTGGTCCTCGGGCCTGTAGTGAAACTGTGTCATGCCCTGAGCCTTATTGCTGTAATCTTCTGACCAAGGTGTGTGAAATTGGAGGGCCTTATGGAGGATGTTGGAATCCTTAAAAATTAGAAATACAAGCCCCATTGCAGGGGCTTTTTTTTCATCTAGCGTTTATTTTATGACCAGGCAGAATAAAAACCAAACCGAAGACAACCTTATTCCAATAACCTTAAAATTATTGAGGCTTTTACAGGTGCCCGTTACTAGCAAATTTGTTAACGATATTAAACTGCGTCCTGAATACCCAAGCCTGCTGGCTATATCAAATGGTCTTCGTGAATTAAATGTGAAGAACATTGTAATAGAAATTTCAGCCGACCAATTGAGTGAAATCAGTTTTCCAGCCATTGCCCAGTTACGGACTTACAAAGGTAATTTTATCATTATCCTTAAAATTGAAAATGACGTTGTCCGTTATTTGAATGACAATCTTCAGCCTGTTCAAGTTCCTTTTAAAGATTTTGTGTTAGAATGGACTGGCATTTTAATGTTAGCAGAAGCAAGTGAAAAATCAGGCGAGACCGAGTTCAAAGAGAAGAGAAATAGGGAAGTTCTATCTAATGTTCGGTATGCAAGCCTGACAATTCTTTCTGTTGCAATTCTTTCAGTCTTATTTTTTTTGCAACCCACTTTTGGTTTTCCGGTTTTGATGAACGTACTGGGAATAGGGCTATGCGTTACGTTGCTTATGCAAAGCCTTGGACATGCTAATTTGCTGAGCATGGCAGTATGCAGACCAAATTCAAAAACGGATTGTGATCAGGTTATCAATTCTTCGGCTGCAAAAATTTATGGTGATATTTCTTTATCTGAAATCGGACTTTTATTTTTTGCAGGTGGTCTTTTTACAAATGTGATCCTTGCACTGAAAGGTTATCCGGTTTTTAATTCCTACCTGTTTTCCGTATTAATTTTAAGCCTGCCATTTACAATCTTCTCTGTTTATTATCAATGGCGAATTATAAAGGCATGGTGCGCGATCTGTCTAGGTGTAATGGGTCTGCTATGGGCGGGCGCGATCTTCTATGGGCTTAACTATTCTTCATTTCATTTCGATGCAGGCGAATTAATTTCGGTTTTCATCGGCTATTCATTGCCGTTGGTAATTTGGTTCGTAATAAGGCCGTCAATCATTCAGGCTCAATCTGTCCCTTCGTTGCAACAGTCCATTTACAAATTTACCAAGAGCCAAAATGTATTCGATGCGCTTTCACAACAGAGGCAGGTGATTTCGGATGGCTTAGGACATGCTGTGATACTGGGCAATCCGGAAGCAAAGCATACTATCACACTGGTGACGAGCCCAACATGTGGGCCGTGTATAAAGGCTCATCATCAAATTGAGCCCTTATTGCATCATTTTGAAGAGAATCTAAAGATCGCTGTTCATTTTGCAGTAAATCCGAATGATAACGGAAGCATTCCGAATACCGTGGCGAGAAATCTGATCAGCTTGGCTTTGAACGGAGACGACCGGAAAATGAAAGAAGCGATGGGAAAATGGTACAATCCAAAACGGCCTGAATTAAAAACATGGCTTTCTTCGCTGCCTGCACAACTTCATCCAGGCACGGAAGAGCATTTTGCAAAGCATTATGAATGGTGCGAAAAACACAACATCACTGCAGTACCCGCCATATATTTCGACGGTAAGCAAATTCCTAATGAATATTCATTTGAAGATTTTGAAAATATTCTTCGGTTAAAACTCACTGATGAATAGAGATAGGCTGCTGAATTTTTTAGCTGGGTAAAACTGAAGGTGAAACAAAGATTTTCTGCTCACTGTAGATAAAGAATTATCTAGTTTTTTATTTGCTCATTTGCAACGGTTTCAACGATGTTGTCAACCGTTACTCTCCTAACTGCAGGAATTAGTCGATGTGAACTTTTTTTTCCCCTGCTGCTTTTATACCTTGAAGCATTGATAGAATCCCCTTGACCCTCTCAAATTTTCCAATTGAAACAATTCCAGTTTTATAAACAGCTTGATGACATGGATTGTGGTCCCTCCTGTCTGCGCATGATTGCAAGGCATTACGGACGAAGCTACTCTCTGCAAGAATTGCGAAAAAAATCATTCATCTCACGGGAAGGTGTGTCCATGCTCGGCATCAGTGAGGCAGCCGAGGCAATAGGGTTTCGAACGTTGGGAGTAAAAATTACATTCGAAAAACTAAAAACGGAGGCTCCCTTGCCGTGCATTGTTCATTGGAACCAAAACCATTTTGCAGTAGTGCATAAAATTACGAAGGACGAAGTCCACGTGGCAGATCCAGCTGTTGGATTAATTATTTACGCTACCGATGAATTTTTGCAGAGTTGGCTGTCCGTAAAAGATAACGGACATTCGACTGGCGTAGTCATGTTGCTCGAACCAACACAAGATTTTTACACAAAGAACACTGAGCTCGAAAACTATCGCAAAGATGGTTTCCGTTACCTGTTTAGCTACTTTACGGCACACCGCGCTCTAATCCTTCAACTCTTTATTGGTTTGCTTTTGGGAAGCATGATCCAACTCACGCTTCCATTCCTAACTCAATCTATCGTAGATGTTGGCATTAGGATTAGAAGTGTCAACTTTATCTACTTGATTCTCGCAGGCCAGCTGATGATGTTTTTAGGACGCACGGTCGTGGACTTCGTAAGACGATGGATATTATTGCACTTGAGCACGCGGATTAATATTTCTATTATTTCCGATTTTTTGATCAAACTGATGAAGCTCCCTCTTTCCTTCTTCGATCAAAAAATGATGGGCGATCTGCTCAGGCGCATAGATGATCATTCCCGCATCGAGCATTTCATCAGCGCATCTTCCCTCAGTATTCTTTTCTCAGGTTTCAACCTTCTCGTCTTTGGATTAGTTTTACTGTTCTACAATATTCCCATTTTCATCGTCTTCTTTACGGCCAGTATTTTTTATGTCGCATACGTGCTGGTGTTTATGAAGAGACGGAGAGACCTCGACTACAAGCACTTTAATCAGATGGCGCGCAACCAAAGTAGTCTTATACAATTGATTCAGGGCATGGCCGAAATCAAACTCAATAATTGTGAAAAACAAAAGCGATGGCAGTGGGAGCGAATCCAGGCAACGCTTTTCCATGTGAAAGTGAAAAGTATGAGGCTGCAGCAGTTTCAGGATATTGGAGGCACGCTTATTAACGAAATAAAAAATATGTTCATTACGGTGATGGCGGCACAAGCCGTAATCGAAGGACAAATGACACTGGGTATGATGATCTCTGTTCAATACATTATTGGACAGATGAATGCTCCTGTAAATGACTTCGTTACATTTTCGCGTGAACTGCAAGACGCTAAGATCAGTTTGGAGAGGATTGGTGAGGTCCATGAAATGGAAGATGAATCCGTTGCACCCTCTTCACTGCCCGGACACTCCTTTCGAAAAGAACACGAGCATGGGCTGCGAGTTGAAAATCTCTCCTTTAGTTACGAGGGGCCTAATTCGCCCAACGTGTTGGACGGTGTTAATCTTACTATCCCTTACGGAAAAATAACGGCCGTTGTCGGTACAAGTGGAAGTGGAAAAACGACGCTTTTGAAATTGTTGCTGAAATTTTACGAACCTACAGATGGAAAAATTTTACTTGGCAAAACTGATTTGCAACACTTACACGCTGACAATTGGAGGCAAAAATGCGGCACAGTAATGCAAGATGGCTTCATCTTCGCCGATACAATTGCCAATAATATTGCATTATCCGATGAAGAAGTGAATTACGAAAAGTTAGTGCATGCCGCTATCGTGGCCAATATCCATAACTTTATTGAGGAGTTGCCCTTGGGCTACCAAACGAAAATAGGCGGCGATGGCGCAGGGCTTAGCCAAGGCCAAAAACAGCGTTTACTGATTGCACGCGCCGTGTACAAGAACCCTGAATTTTTGTTTTTTGATGAGGCTACTTCTTCGCTCGATGCGAACAATGAAAAGATGATTGTTGAAAATCTCAATGGTTTTTTTGAAAATAAAACTGTGTTGGTGATTGCCCATCGATTGAGCACTGTAAAACATGCAGATCAGATTGTAGTTTTAGAAAAAGGAAAGATAGTGGAAACAGGAACGCACGAAGTGCTAACAACTATGCGGGGCGCATATTTTGAATTAGTAAAAAATCAATTGGAACTTGGGGGCTAATCCGCTATTAAATCAACATAGCAATGAATTGATTCGAAATTTGACTAACAAGCTTTGCTAAATAACTGTAGGTAATATTGAAAAACGTTCTACCCTTGCTTCAGTAATTTTCTAAACTGATAAAAAATTCTCTCCAATACGCTCAAGTCTTCCGTGATGATCTCGATTTGCCCTTTTAACTGCTGTCTGAATGGTAGCTCTTTTTGATATGTGCTAGTCATGCCATGTGGCAACTCCAACGTCACCTTATACTTATCGTTGCTTGGCATGAGGGAAATACTTTTCACGCTGGCCATCAACATCCCAAACTGCTCGAAGGGGTAATTGTAAAGCATAATGTTTGCGCTTTGCCCAATTCTCACTTTGCCAGACCCAGCTAATGACAACTCTGCTTTTGCAATAGTTTTTCCGTTGGCCGGAACAATTGAAAATAAATTTTTACCAACTTCAGTATGCTGATTGTCTTCGATGGATTCCAGCTGTGCTACCGTTCCGGACATGGGAGCTAAGAACAAGTAATTTTCCTTCCATTTTTTTATTTGAGCTTGCAGGTCTTTTAATGCTTCGCTACACGCTGTACGAAGTTGGTTTTCTTTTGTCAATGCTGAGGCCTCTATTTCTTCGACTTGTTTCGTCAGCATGTTAATCTGCAATTGGGTGTTGATTGATTCTGCTTCTGTGCTCCTGAGTAGTCGTTGTTGTTGAAGGTAAGTCGCCCTAGATTGGTTGTAATCAAGTTTAGAAATCACTTTCTGCTCAAATAAGGTTGAGTCCGTGGTAAATTTTTCTTTACTCAAGCTCAACTCATGGTCCATCAATTTTAGTTTTGCTTGCTGATTGACGCCTAATTTTTGGTAGATGTTAATTTGCTTTTTCAATTGAACCACTTGCTTCACCTCCAATTTATTTTTTGTAAATAGTGACAGATCGTGCTGGGATGTAATGAACGTCGTTAGTGAAGGTTGTAAGTCTCCTAACTTGAATGGGCGATTAACTTGAACTAAATTATCTGAGTGACTATGATCGACAGAAGTCAAAAGCGCGTCGACAATTTTTTCAAGCGCAAGCACGTCATTGACGGTAGCATTGGATTGAATGTAGGCTATCAAATCCCCTGTGTCTACCACTTCATTCTCTTTTTTTATCAATTGCAGCTTGCCTGCACTACGCGAGACCAAGATTACCGGAGCTGGCACAGAGGTTATAGTTACATCTGCGGTGATCACATCTGGGTACTGAATGAACCAGCCCAACATAAAGAAGATAAGGAACACAAAAAAAAGGGCAAAAATACCATATTGAATAAACCTGCCAGGCGTGTGTGATATAATGTCATCCATTTCTTCACTCCTCGTCCGCACACCTTCTTCCGTTTTTAATTCCATAGATTATTAACGTTTATTCTCCTTCCTGCAATGATCAGGACGACAAGCGTAAAAAAAGTTAAGCTTAAAGAAAAACATAAGTGGTAAATAAAGCAACTGACAAGTATTTGACATGGTTGGACGAATTACTTCGTCCTAAGAATCATTCAATTTGTCAAGCACCTACTTTTTTTTGCTACATATTTTATGAACACATTTGTATTTCAATGTGACTGGAATTAAGTATGGAGAATTTAACTTACTAAGCAGTATTAAAAACCCGTTCGCAAATGATAATTCATTTTCTTGCAGACTGATTTTGTTTTAGGGAATTTGACTTTAACAGTCATCGCAATCCATGGCATTGATGTTTTTTTCCTCTTTAATTTGAGCCACTGAAGCACTACCCTGCGAAGAAAAACGAAACAGATTAGGCGCCAAATCGCTATATTTGATAAGGTCGAGATCAATCATAAAATAAGACAATTCAAACGCTCAGTAAATCCTGATACAATCTATATCTTTCGATTTCTATGGAGGTTTTAGTTGCATTTTTTGGCTCGTTTTGTTTTTCCCTGCTAACGTTACCTATAGTTATTAAGGTATCGGAAAAAAGAAGACTCTTTGAACTTCCCGCTGGGAGAAGAATTCATCAACGCATTACTCCGTCA
>CBQWHS010000213.1:0-6837 GCA_967728665.1 uncultured Chryseosolibacter sp.
CATATGATTTCAAGTCATACAAAGTCTCAATCCCTGAGGCCGGCCAGACGATAAACCACCACTTCAATACGCTTTATTTTAATGTTGGCGTTACGTATCGTCTTCCTGAGTTGCGCAGGTGCTTTTTGAAAGATTGTCACGTTCAAATTAATCATGCTCACGGCAACAAGGAATATCGCAGTCGCAGACACCCGTTCTATAAAAAGCAAAATCCTCACTATGGTGAGAATTATCCAACGCTCATCAAATACAAGGGTAAAAACAAAAACAAGTTGAATCCCTACTAGTCAAAAAACACGGCAACGTGTAATTCCTACACAACCAATTTTCAAGTTCACCATGGCCGGCTAGCGGTCGAAAAAATTCTTTGAAACAGGCGTCTTTTTCTCTTCCAAAAACGATCGTGTTTTTGCCCCTCGGTTCCAGATTTTTCCTTTCAGCTTTAACCATTTTCACCTATCTTGCACGGCTGTAAAAAACGCTGAATTCAGCTTAAAAAAACGCATTTAGATGGCAGAAGATACCGGTAGTTTGCCCGCAGGAAGGCAAAGCATTATTCCGATCAATATTGAAGATGAAATGAGGGGAGCGTACATCGATTATTCGATGTCCGTGATCATATCAAGAGCACTTCCAGATGTGCGAGACGGCCTTAAGCCTGTTCACCGAAGAGTGCTCTACGGAATGCAGGAATTAGGCGTCAACTATAACAAGCCTTATAAGAAGTCAGCTAGAATTGTCGGGGAAGTTTTAGGTAAGTACCATCCACACGGTGACTCGTCAGTGTATGACACCATGGTGCGCATGGCCCAGGACTGGTCGTTGCGTTACACACTCGTGGATGGTCAGGGAAACTTCGGTTCGATTGACGGAGACTTTCCCGCTGCGATGCGTTACACCGAAGCACGTCTTCGTAGAATAGCTGAAGAACTTCTTGCTGACATCAACAAAGACACGGTTGATTTTCAACCGAACTTTGACGACTCACTTACTGAACCGACTGTTCTCCCAGGTAAAATTCCGAATCTGTTGATCAATGGATCTTCCGGTATTGCGGTTGGAATGGCGACTAACATGGCTCCGCACAATTTACGCGAAGTCATTGATGGAATTGTTGCTTACATCGACAACCGGGAAATCACTATTCCGGAGTTGATGAACTTTATAACAGCTCCTGATTTTCCAACGGGTGGAATTATCTTCGGAACGTCGGGAGTTCAGGAAGCATTCCTTACGGGAAGAGGGCGAATTGTCGTTCGCGCGAAAGCGGAAATTGTAACGAATCCCACTGGAAAAGATCAGATCATCGTGACCGAAATTCCATACATGGTCAATAAAGCGATGATGATCGAGAAGACCGCAGCGCTGATCAATGATAAAAGGATTGAAGGCATTTCAGGTCTGCGTGATGAATCGGATCGAGACGGATATCGTGTGGTTTATGATTTGAAACGTGATGCTATTCCGAATATCGTTTTAAATAATTTATTCAAATACACGCAGCTTCAAACGTCTTTTGGTGTGAACAATGTGGCCCTTGTGAAAGGAAGACCACAAACATTAAACCTTAAGGACCTCATCAAGCATTTTGTCGAGCACAGACATGAAGTCGTTGTCCGCCGAACAAAGTTTGAGCTTTCAGAAGCCGAAAAACGTGCTCACATTCTGGAAGGTTACTTAATTGCATTGGATCATCTCGACGAAGTGATTGCGCTCATCAGAAGTTCAAAAGATCCTGAAACTGCAAAAGAAGGTTTAATCACAAGCTTTAACCTTTCGGAGATTCAGGCAAAGGCAATTCTGGATATGCGTCTTCAAAGACTTACTGGTCTTGAACGTGATAAAATACAAGCCGAGTATGCTGAGGTAAAAGCGCTGATCGACAAGCTCAAAAACATCCTTGCTAATGAAGATGTGAGAATGCAGATAATCAAAGATGAGTTGGCCGAGCTGAGAGATCGTTATGGTGACGAACGCAGAACGCTGGTGATGCCTAATGAAGATGATATCACGGTTGAAGCGCTTATTCCAAATGAGGAGATGGTGATCACGATTTCGAATCAGGGTTACATCAAGAGAACTTCATTATCGGAATATAGAACTCAGGGCAGGGGTGGTATTGGCTCAAAAGGCGTAAGCACAAAAGACGATGACTTCACAGAGCATGTATTCATCGCGCAAGCGCATAATTATCTTTTGATCTTTACGGATCAAGGAAAAGTCTATTGGAAAAAGGCCTATGAAATTCCGGAGGGTGTAAAAACTTCAAAGGGTCGCGCAATTCAAAATTTGATCAACATTGAGCCTGGGGATAATGTTCGCGCTATTATCAATGTGAAAAACTTACAGGACGAAGCCTATACGAGCACGAATTTTGTAATCCTCTGTACCGAAAAAGGCGTCATTAAAAAGACATCACTGGACGCATATTCAAGACCTCGACAGGGCGGTATCAATGCAATCACAATTCATGACGGAGACAGGCTCTTAAATGCGAGTTTAACCAACGGTAGTAATCATATTGTAATCGCGAAAAGTGAAGGAAAAGCAGTGCACTTTAACGAATCGCAAGTTCGTCCAATGGGAAGAACTGCAGCGGGCGTTCGAGGTGTGACGTTGGATTCGGATTCGGATAAGGTTATTGGCATGGTTTGTATCAATCGAGATGATGCGAATTTGCTGGTTGTCTCAGAACACGGATATGGAAAACGGTCGTCAATGGAAGATTACCGCATTACGAATCGTGGAGGAAAAGGTGTTAAGACGATAAACATCACTGACAAAACTGGCAAACTTGTTGCCATCAAACAAGTTGGAGATGAAGATGAATTGATGATCATTAACCGTTCAGGGATCACCATCCGTATTGAAGTGAAAGAACTTCGCGTAATGGGACGGGCAACGCAAGGTGTTCGTTTGATCAAACTGAATGAAGATGATCGAATTTCATCTGTGGAGAAAATTCAGAAAATTGAAGGGGAGACTTTAAATCCGAACACAACAAATACCGAAAACCAATAAACACTTAAACAACAGAGAAATGAAAAGAATACTATTTCTGGTGTTGATGATTGCGCAAGTTGTTGCTTTTGCTCAAAAGCAGCCGAAGCCAAACATCAACAAAGCACTTAGCAGCATGAAGGAAGGAAAGCTGGCTGAAGCGAAGGAAATGATTGATGCGGCCACTACCTATGAGAAAACGATGAACGATGGTAAAACATGGTATTATCGTGGACTTATTTATACTGCGATAGATACCACTTCCGATCAGTCAGTCAAATCATTAGATCCAAACCCTTTGAACGTGGCACTGGAATCTTTTGCAAAGGCAGACCAGCTTGGAAAACCTGGCGTTGAATATTTTGTTCAAGGCGCTACCATTGCTGAAATGACGACTAAATCACAGCAAATGGAAATGCTGGCTAATTATTATCTCGATAAAGGGATCAAAGCATTCCAGGACGACCAGGACAACGAAGCAAGTTTAAAATATCTTCAGAAAAATCAATTGGTATTTGAAAAAGCATTCGGCGACAAAGTCCGTTACGCAAATGATACACTTTCGTATTATGTGAGTTCGCTTGTAGCACAGCAAGCTGATGATTATGATGGTGCTATTGCAGCAGCGAATAAGTACCTTGAGAAGGGTGGAAAAAATAAAGATGTTTATTTGATTTTGTATCAGATCTACAACAGCGGACCTAAGGAAGACAAAAACAAAGCTTTATCAATCATTCGCCAGGCAAGAAAAGCTCTTCCAAACAACCCCGATTTTCCTAAAGTTGAGATCGGTATGTTGATCGACATGAATCGTGTTGAAGAAGCTAAGGCAAATCTTGAAGCTGCTCTTAAAACAGAACCAAACAACAAGATACTTCACTTCTACATGGGGTACATTAACTCCAAAGTTTCTGAAAACCAGGCAAAGAAAATTGACTCGTTGACGACTGCGGCAAAAGGAAAACCTGATCCTGCAACGACAGAAAAAATCAACGCATCTAAAACTTTGCAAACACAATCATGGGAAACCGCTAAGAAAAACTTTGAGGATGCTCTGAAGATTGATCCAAAGTATTTTGATGCTCAATACTATCTCGCTCAGTTATATCTGATTGATGCCAACGTAGTTCGTGATCAGTTAAAGAGTCTCAGTATGTCAGCTGCAGACAAGAAGAAAGCTGCTGAGCTTGATAAAGTGCTCGCGGAAAAATTCCGTATTGCAGCGCCTTATTGGGAAAAAGCAGAACAACTGAATCCAAAGGATACTGAAGTTTTGGAACGTTTGAAAACAATTTATTATTACCTCGGTGATGAAGCCAAAGAAGCTCGGGTTGGAAAACGTCTGAAGGAACTTGGTGCAGAAGACAACTAGTCTTTATCAATACCAACTCAGCAGAAAGCCAGTTGAATTTTATCAGCTGGCTTTTTTATTTAACTTCAAATCCAAAATATTTTACATGGCAGATCAACAGATTAACACCGCGCTTCTTTCATACGGAATGTCAGGAGAGGTTTTTCATGGTCCATTACTAACAGCAAATCCTGGATTTAAAATTTCCGCAGTATATCAGCGTGATCGTTCAAAGCAAGCAAAACATGATCATCGGATTGTCTATTCTGTAGATGAAATATTAAAGGATCAATCCATTGAGCTGGTGATCGTAAATACGCCAAACGCCTCTCATTTTGATTTCGCGAAACAAGCACTGGATGCAGGTAAGCATGTGATCGTTGAAAAGCCATTCACTGTTACGACTGCAGAAGCAGATCAATTAATTTCTCTTGCTAAATCGAAGAATCGGGTCTTAACAGTTTTTCAAAATAGAAGATGGGATGCTGATTTTCTCACGCTAAAAAAAGTAGTAGAGAATCAACTTGTGGGTAAGGTGGTAGAGTTTGAAGCGCACTACGATCGTTTTAGAAATTATATTGAAGCAAATACCTGGAAAGAGGAGGCAGCGCCAGGCACTGGAATACTTTATAATTTGGGATCACATATGCTTGACCAGGCAGTTGCACTTTTCGGTCTTCCGGAATTTGCTGATGCAAGGCTCGGAGTTCAAAGACCCGGCGGAAAAGTTGATGACTTTTATGATATCCGATTAATGTATCAGAATATGATTTGCATTGTGAAGTCGAGTTATCTCGTTCGTGAGCAAGGGCCGCGATATATTCTTCACGGCACAGAGGGTTCATTTGTGAAATACGGGCTCGATCCGCAAGAGCAGGCCCTTAAAGAAAAAAAAATTCCTGGCTCAATTGGATGGGGCACGGAGACAAAAGAGTGGTGGGGCAAGCTTAATACGGTGATGAACGGCCTGAATCATTTTGGTCAGGTGGAAACTCTTCCTGGAAACTACCCTGCATTTTATGCGAACGTATATGAAGCGATCAGGCATGGAAAAAATTTACTCGTAAAACCCGAAGAAGCGCGCAATGTCATACGCTTGATCGAGGCGTGTATTGAAAGCAATCAGAGCAAAGTTGCTGTCAGGTTATAAGCATACTTTTGCGTCATTGAATTGAAAGCCAATTTAGCGCTGTCAACCTAAAACTATATGAAGCATTTTTTAACCGCCATAGTTGTGGCTCTCGTTGCACTGAATACTCATGCACAACGAAAAGGTGGAAACTGGACTGAGTTGTTCAACGGAAAAGATCTATCCGGATGGAAGCAACTTAACGGAAACGCAAAATACGAAGTTAAGAATGGAGAAATAATCGGGACAACGGTTTATAAGGAACCGAATTCTTTTCTTGTGACTGAAGCACAATATGAAGATTTTATTCTTGAACTCGATTTCAAACTGGATCATGATATGAACTCGGGAATTCAGTTTCGAAGTGAAAGCAAACCTGAATATAAAAACGGACGCGTCCATGGTTATCAAATGGAAATCGATCCCTCACCGCGCGCATGGACTGGAGGAATTTATGATGAAGCAAGACGCGATTGGCTGTATCCGATGGAATACAATACTTCCGCGAAAAATGCATATCGCAAGGGAGAGTGGAATTCATGTCGCATTGAATGCATTGGCGATGTGATCAGGATTTGGGTGAACAGAATTCCGACAGCGCATCTTGTCGATAACATGACTCACAAAGGATTCATTGCGTTGCAAGTTCATGCGGTAAATAAAGCTGAAGATCAGGGCAAGCAAATCCGCTGGCGTAATGTTCGCATTCAGACTAAAGACTTAAAGCCATATTCACTGGATTCAATTTTCGTCGTGAACCTTGTTCCAAATACGTTATCTGCACAAGAGGCTCAGAATGGTTTGAAACTCCTGTGGGATGGCAAGACGACAAATGGATGGAGAGGTGCATACAAAGACGAATTTCCGAAAGAAGGTTGGGAAGTTGCTGACGGCGCTATCACGGTAAAAAAATCTAATGGTGCTGAGTCAAAGAACGGAGGAGACATTATCACATCGAGTCAATATGGAGCGTTCGATTTTCAGTTCGAATTTAAATTAACAGAAGGTGCAAACAGCGGTGTCAAATATTTTGTAACAGCAACGGAAGGAAACATTGGTTCGGCAATTGGTTTGGAATACCAGGTTCTTGATGACGAGAAACATCCTGATGCTAAGCAAGGCGTTGTCGGCAATAGAACGCTTGCGTCCTTATACGATTTGATTCCAGCGGTTAAGAACCCACGAGGCATCAAAAAAATAGGAGAGTGGAACAATGGAAGAATAGTTGTGTATCCTGATAATCGCGTTGAGCACTGGCTAAATGGATATAAGGTTGTCGAGTATCAACGCGGAAGTGCAATTTATAAGGCACTTGTGGCCAGATCGAAGTATGCACAATGGGAAAATTTTGGAATGG
>CBQWHS010000214.1:0-6820 GCA_967728665.1 uncultured Chryseosolibacter sp.
GGTACCATAAGGTTATTGTCTCATTTCGTCTAAATATTTAAAATACTCACGGAATGCTGATTTAAATCTTAAAAAAAACTTAAAAGTGAGCACTCATGTCTACTAAAAATAGTTCATTGGTGTCAGGGTGCAAGAAGAGAATGAATTTATTCTTACCCTTTAAATAAAATTAGTAAGGACTTACTTATGAATTCGTTCGGAAGTATATTATAAAGTTTACCGAACTGAATGTCAGGATAAGCATTTCTCTGTTCAACATGGTCCTTCAGATATTTCATCAAAATCTTTCTTGCCTCGAATGTTTTAAGTCTCACCATAGATTGTAAAATTTTAAAACGGTACAAGCTAAACATCTTGCTTAACGTTCAAACCATAATGTTGTTATTATTCAAATCAACAATTACAATCATTTCTAAGCTCCTTCGGGCGATGAAGGTTTAATCCTTTCCTTAAATTTTTCTTCTTGTATCAATCTGCATCATCTATGCATAAAACTGCCCTCTGTAATCGTAACAACACTTGATACCTGATAGCATCTGGCATCATTATCTGTTAGCGTTCATATGATAATATCTGCCGTCTTCCTCTCAGCAGCGTATTTAAAATCATTGAACACTTTTATTTCGGGTAATTTTTATGCTGTTTTATTTTTTGAATTTGTCGAATATGACGATCAGCATGGCCAAAAATAGAGATGAACGTTTGATGAACACTTTTCGGATATTTGCTATTAGCATTCCTGAAATAAAGACGCAAATTTTCCTTGGTTACTTTGAGATAGTCAATTGATTGATTTCTGAGGTTGGTTACTTTAGTTAGATTATTCTTTCCATCATCGAGGCCCTGCGGAACTGTATATGTAAATGGTTTAGTGTACTCAACCGCGATGTGAGATTTTTCTTCTAAGAGAAACGCGAGGACTAAGCTATCAGCTCCTTCGATCTTGTCTGGCAGCGGTCCGACAGCAATCGCTCTGCTTATCTCGTGCATCAATAACATCTCCCAAATACCGATATGTTCCACCACCTCATTGATTGACCATCGGTCTGGCGACTCCTTAAATTGCCATTGCGCTTTAGAAAGATTCGCCGTTTCCTTTATTAATACTTCTTTGGATCTGATCAGGTTTTCAAGCAAATATTGCCTGTCTGTTTCTGTCCAATTTTTGGCTTGTCCATTTGAAATAAGGGAAATGAAACAGAAAATAATAAGTGGGGTTAATTTGGTCATATTTTTTTGTTTAATTCTTTCGACACAATTGTGATTGCCGGCAGCGCTTGTTGAAGTTGCAGAAATAAGAGTTCGCAAACATTGCCAATCAGAGCAAACGAATTTTGCGACCTAAGCTACGAATTTACACCGAACCATGCATAGCCTCACATCGTAATTGCAGGTGAGTCCTCATCTACTAGTTGTTCGTAGGTAATTTTAATATCATCAATTTTCTCTATCTGCTTTGTGAATTCAGTTCTCTTATCAAAATAAACTTTGAGAGAATGGTCATTGCTCCACATGGCTTTTATCTTAGCTCCGCCCTTGTCAAAACTTAAACCGTTTCCGATTTTGTCACTAAGTATAAAAGCATTTCCCGGATGATTTCCGAGTTGATCTGATGATTCAAGGATTGATACTTGTGTCGAGTAACCTGTCGTTGCTCCACAATCTCGTATAAAAATTACGACTTTAAATTTTTTGCTTGGAGATTGTGTTTCTTCAACAATTTCGTTTCTACACATATCGTCCAAACCCCAATCTATATACATATACGCTGCAACAATAAAGGCTATTATTAAAAGCGCGTATAGTAATTTTTTTATCCGAAGTGTAAATCCCATAGATGTAATTGACGAATCCTCACTGGAGCCATGCTCATTTATTCCATACACGTTCAATTACTATGTCAACATCTTTCTGTGGCTTACTCAAAATAAACCAAGCGATTCTATAACTTAAATCCCGGCATACATGAGGCGGCCCCGTACTAAATTGAATAACAAATTCCTCTTTCTTTTCTATAACGGTTGACCATTTAATCTGCCGATCACAATTACTTCCTCGGTACTTAAACCCAATCAACACATTTTTTTCAAAATCGATATCAACAAATGGCAGGCATCCATTGTCAGGGGCTGTAAAAAATTCAGATTGCTCATATTCATCTTGGGAAGAAATTAGGAATTTGTCAGTTCTGGCGCCCAATGTATGCTGGTCTCCACAATCAAAAGAGATTGTATCAGCCGTAATTAATATCTGTCCCTCAGCCAGAGTCGACAACAATAGTAAAATTGAAATAGAAATTACAATGGATAGTTGCAGCATATCATTTTCATAAATGTCCGCCACGTTGAGGGAGGGGTTTGTTCGCTAAATGTCAACGCTACCCATTTGCTTAATTTATTAATCAAAATCTTATAGCTGGAATTTTTACTGCCTTTTATTGAGTTTCTATTTCTGTCAAATACAAACGCATCCTTCATTGAACGTTTAGAAAAAATTCCATAAGTAGAAGGCTGAAAAATGTAGCCAATGGGTGTCAGGAAATATTTCAAATTATCCATTTCATTTTATTACTAGTCTTGCCAACGATCATTCTCACCGATGGCTTAGCGTTCGTTCAATGTCTCTAATCAATTTGGCGGCTTTGCTCTCGATGTCAGCACGAAAATCATCTGCGTTTAAATCTTGTCCTTCTATTGAATTCAGTTGCTTGTCAGTGTTTACATTATATATTCGAATCTTATAAGCCCACGACCAAATCCCTGGCTTGCGGTCGTTGTTAGTAATGATTTGACTCATTACAATTATGTCACAGTCAACCTTGGCTAAGATGGGCTTGCAATATTTTTTGTCATAGACCATTTGATACGGAACATTCATTAGTTTCCTAAACGGAAATCTTATAGTTGAAATTTGCCCTTTGTTAGTAAGGATCGACTCAAGAATTCTTTGTATGTCTGGAGAGGCGCCAGCATTTGCAATCTCATCATAAGCAGGTAAAACAAGAACTTTGATTGACGAGTCGGCCAATATGTTCATCGATTTTCCCTCGGCAAATCCGATCGCCAAACAACTTAGCGTTACACAAATAGTTAATGTAATTTTCATAAATGTATGCTCACCAATGTTTGTGTTTAAAATCCGATTAACAATATTCTTCTTTTGAAATTTGTTGGACAAAGCAATTCTGACTTCCTCCGATGATTAGAGGAAAATCAAAAAAATTCTTTCATCAAGGTAAGGACTGGTTAATGCGACCTAATGTCTTTGACTTCAAGTTGTTTTTCCTGAATCATCTCCGATGTTGTGTGTGCACGCCACCAAAGTGCCAGGCTTGATCCTGTGATATTCATGATCGGTGCAAATACTGCGGGTGCAAGACCAACGGTGGAAAGTTTTCCCATCGCCAATGCAAGCCCCGAAGCCATACCACCATTTTGCAATCCGACTTCCAACGCAATGGTTCTGCAATCCGTTTCCTTCATCTTCAGCAGTCTGCCTGACCAGTAGCCAAGGAAATATCCAGTCATGTTATGCAGGAGCATCGCCACTATCAACAACGGGCCAACCACGAGTAATTCATTTCTTCCTGCTGCCGTAATCACCACAATTATCAATGCAATTCCTGCCATTGACAATACCGGCATGATCTGATCAAGAATTTTAAATTTCCCGTGAAGAAAATAATTGAAGACAAGACCAGCACCGATTGGCAGAATGATGATCTCCATAATGTCGACTACCATTTTCCAAAAATCGATGGTGATGTATTGACCCGCGAGCCACTGCATCAACAATGGTGTTACGAGTGGTGCGATTAATGTTGAGATTGCTGTTAGTGTTACGGACAAGGCGAGGTTCGCGCGGGCAAGATATGACATCACATTTGACGCGAGTCCGTTCGGACAACTTCCAATAAGAATAACGCCCGCAGCAATTTCAGGAGGAAAAGTGAAAATTTGCGTGATTGTAAATCCCACGAGTGGCATGATAGTATAATGACAAAGCACTCCGGCAATCACACCCTTTGGCATTTGCATCACACGACCAAAATCTTTTACGCTCAATCCGGTTCCCATTCCAAACATAATGATCTGCATCAATGGCAAAATAAGTTTTGACAATTTGAAATCGCCGACGTAAACAAAATATTGTGGATAATACATTGCTAAACTCACCGCTGCAAAAATGCTGATGGTGAACGAATAACCTTTCAGCAATTCAAAACTTCGGAAGGCAACAGCCACAGAAACAAAAAAGCCCATCAGCAGCCACCCGGCATACTGATGAGCATCACTGATTGTTGCGACAATAAACCCAATCAGCATAATCACTGCTAAACCAAAAAGAAATTTTACACCTGTTTTAATCATAATAAATCAAACTATATTTTAACTCCACAACCGATCCCATGAACGGTCTTTGTCCCACTCGGGCGATGGAGCAAAATAAGCATTGTTCTCCGGATCGAGATGCTTCTTTACAACTTCTTCGTTCAATTCAATTCCCAATCCTGGTGAATCAGGAACAGTGGCAAACCCTTTTTCAACCATTGGCTTTTTTGTTTTCACGAGACTCGCCCAATAGTCGACATCGACAGAGTGATGCTCAAGCGCAACAAAGTTTTGTGTCGCGGCTGCACAATGAACGTTGGCCATAAATGAAACTGGAGTTCCGGCAAAATGCATTGCCATCGCCACACCACGTTCTTCAGCATAGTCGCCGATCTTTTTCGTCTCGAGCAAACCGCCAGAGGTAGCGAGATCGGGATGAACAAGGTCAACTGCCCGTGCATCAATCAATTTTATAAAATCCTCTTTGAGATAAATATCTTCGCCGGTGAGTGTCGGCGTCTCGATAGCGTCACTGATTGTTTTCCATTGCTCTGTGAATTTCCAAGGGATCAAATCCTCAAGCCATGCGAGGCGATATTTTTCTACGGCCCTTCCCAAGCGAATAGCATTATTGTGATCAAAGTGCCCATAGTGATCAGAAGCCAACGGGATTTCATAGCCGATCTTTTCCCGCACCAAAGCGATACGTTCGACCATGATCTGCAAACCCTTGTCAGTAATTTGCACTTGCGTGAATGGATGTTCGGTTCCTCCGTATGTCATTGGCTCATTTGTCCATTGCCTGCCGATATCCCAGAAATTACTATTAGAAGTGGTGCCAGGAATTCCTTTCAACAATTCAATTCCAAAATCCATTTTCATGAATGTAAATCCTTCCTCACCCATCCGCTTGTTTACTTTTGCAACAAAGTCGGCTTCATTTTCTCCTTCGGGAGTGTCGGCATACAAACGAACTTTATCTCTATACTTTCCACCGAGAAGTTGATATGCAGGAACGTTGTATGCTTTTCCAGCGATGTCCCATAACGCCATCTCAACACCACAGACTCCCCCACCCTGGCGCCCGTGAAAACCAAATTGCTTAATTCGTTTGAAGATCAATTCAACGCTGCAAGGATTCATGCCAAGAATTCTGCTCTTCAAAAACATTGCATATCGATACGATGCTCCATCGCGTACTTCGCCCAATCCATAAATTCCCTGGTTTGTATCAATGCGCAATACAGGACAACGTGCGTGTCCATTCATCACAACAGCAAAACGCATGTCTGTTATTTTCAACTCGCTTGGCGCGGAAAAACGATTTACCCTCGATGTTGATTGAGCCAATGTATCTTCGATGGAGCTGAACATAAAACCACCCAGCATCAAACCACCCATTCCGGCTTTCTTCAGAAATGATCTGCGTTCGTTTTCTTTTTCAACGATGGGGCTAGGCGTAACTTCGGATTCTTTCAACCCCAGCTTTTCTAAATACTTTTGCGATGGATTTTTCATAGGTAAGAATTAGTTAAGGTTATTACCATGTTCTTTTCTTCATGTACTCATCAAGCTCTTGTCGCGACATTGGAAGTTTATTTGGATTTTGATCAAGCCAACTTAGAAAATCTTTTTTGATTGAATCAGTCCACTGTTGATCGATTTCTCCTGGCGTCCATTTCCCTTCGCGCAAGCGTTGATGACCGAACTGATCGCGCAGTGCAATGAACTCGGCATTCAGCACCAGGTCTTCTACAAGATGGGCGGGAATAAAAATAACGCCCCCTTTTTTTGCCAACACAGCATCACCGGGAAGTACAGTAGCTCTGCCGATGCGAATTGGAACATTAATTCCACCGAGCATCATTTCCTGTATGTATGAGGGATCATATCCTTTTACGAAAGCATTAAAACCTTCAATGGCTTCGAGGCCTTCGGTGTCGCGAACAGAACCGTAAAAGATTACTCCGTTTTTTGATTTTGCATAAATGGAATTGCCCAGGTTGTCACCGATCAACGTGCCGTCAACAATTTTTCCGTAGCTGTCGGCAACGTAAATATCTCCTGGTTTCAACATGTCGATAGGCCACGAGTTGAAATTTCCTTTCCGGGATTCTGCTTTTCCTTTGTCGCGAATGATCTTATCAAAGTCAGGACGCTTAGGTAAATATTGCACTGTCAACGCACGGCCTACCAGTACTTGCTCTGGTTTCAAAATCATCCAATCACCTTCGAACTGATTGTTATAACCACTGTTGCGCAAAATTCCCCAGCCTTCTTCCAGTGAAATGTTTTTTAGTCGATCGAGAATTTTATCTGGAACATTTGGTCTCCCGTCAGCAAGGCGATCTCCTTTCCATTCTGGAGTCATCGCGATGATTTGCTCCTTCGTCAATGTCACTTGCTGACTGTAGGCCCCGATTGCAACCATCGAAACAGCAAACAAGAGTATGAAACTTTTCTTCATGAGTTTGTTTAGTTAATTCTCT
>CBQWHS010000215.1:0-6814 GCA_967728665.1 uncultured Chryseosolibacter sp.
AGACAGATGAACCTGTCGATCAAACATTAAGAAATTTTCTAAAAGCCAGAAAAACACTTCTCCGGTAAATGAGTTTTTTAAATCCGATATGGCTTTGGGGGTTGACGGGATTAGCAATTCCAATTGGCATTCACATGCTCAGTCGAAAAGAAGGCAAAGTGATCCGGGTTGGAAGTGTTAGGTATTTGCAGGAATCCGCCTCAGCACAATTCAGCAGTCTTCGCCTAAACGAAATTGTGCTGTTGGTCCTGCGTTGCTTCATTCTTGCGTGCGTTGTTTTTTTCCTTGCAGGATTGAACCTTAACATCAACACCAGAAATAAATGGCTCCTGCTTGAACCTCGTATAGAAAAGCATATTTCAAAATCCATATTAGATAGTCTGAAAAAGGCTGGTTATGAAAAACGCTATTTACAGAAAGGTTTTCCTGGCGAAGTCATTTCAGACTCCGTAATTAATTATTGGCAACTCGGAGAACAGCTTTCTGAAAAAGATGTGGATGCAATTGTTTTCAGTTATAATCGCTCTGAAAATTTCTACGGCAAGCGAGTTTCCAAACCGGAAAATATTCAGTGGATTACAGTTGAGCCACCTGATACCTCATTAATAAGTGTCGCAGTCAGCTTGGCAAACAATTCCGTATGGACCCGAAAAGCTTTTGTCCATGAATATCAAACTACTTACCTGACAGAAATACATTCACCAACTGATATCGGCCCCGTATCTTTAACGGAACCCGCAGACACTATACGCATTTTTATTCACTACTCACCCACATTTGAAAAGGACGCAAGAATTCTTCAAGCTTGCCTGTTAACGTTGAAAACAATTTCACCAAATCCAATTTCGATTGTTGCAAGTACGAAGTTAAGGGATGCAAATTATAATTGGATGTTCTGGCTATCGAAGGAAAATTTACCAGCTCAAAAAGAAAATATTATCTCATTTGTTGACCTGGAGGATTCTAATTTGCCAATACTACTTTTTCGAAATGAAATATCTAAGGGCGATTCACGCATTAAAACTCGATGGACGATAACGAGCCGGCTAACAGAAGCAATTGTAATTAAAGAAAAATTGATTTTTGATATCGCAAAACTGATTCTTATATCTCCGCGACAACCCCGTGGTTCGAAAGCTGTATTGGCAGAACAAATGCTTTGGTCAAGACAAGATAACGGCGACAAAAAATTACCTGACGAAAAAAATTCGGGCATCGGTGTCCTTCTCGTAGCATTAATTTTTTCTTTACTACTTATTGAGCGATCGCTTTCGTATAAACGCATGATATGACATTGGGGGAAGCGCAACATAAACTTCATAAGCTGCATCAAAAGCTAAAAGCAATTAAGCTTCTTGAAATGTTGTTGCTCTCATTTTCAATTGGAATTGTACTGATTGCCATTTTGCAATATCCCTTCGAACTGATGCCAAGTGTTATTTGTGCAGCCATTGCGTCCGCAAGCTTCTTCATCTACCAATTCTCACAAAACAAATTATGGACTTATCCGGCTGAAAAAATTATTCGCCGACTCAACGAACAATTCATTGAACTAGAAGACAGTGCCGATTTACTTCATGAACATAAAAAACTCAGCAAGCTTCAACAAATTCAACAGCAAAAAACCATTGAGCGATTCGACACAATCCAAAATAACATCCACCTCCCAAACAACCTGATAAAATATAGCTTGTATTTAGCCACGTCTGTTATGATTTTGTTTGTCTCGACCATTTGGCTATCGAATTATAAAACGAACAGAGGCCAACAACAAACGGACCTTTCAACAAACAAAAATGCGGAAGTAATAAAAGTCAAGGTACCAGCGTCAATTAGAGATATCAACATTGAAGTGTCACCTCCTGCATATACAAGGATGAACAAATCTTCAACTAACAATCCAAACATAGTCGCGGCCGAAGGAAGTATCATCAGGTGGGCAATCTCGTTTAGCGATAGTATTGGTCAAGTTGAATTAATCTTTGCAGGAAAAGAAAACTTGATTCTGAATGGAACAAGGTTGACATATTCAGGCAAGGCAACAATATCCACATCTACATTCTATCAGATTCGTTGGACTAACAAACAAGGGATCGTAAAATCATCCGACTATTTTAAAATCGAAATTACACTAGATCGGCCGCCTGTTGTTGAGATCATTAATTTAAGACAATCACTCGAGCTTAATATTAAAGACAAACTTCAAATTGAGATAAACACGCAAGCTCATGACGACTATGGATTGAAAGATGGCTATTTGATCGCGACAGTCAGCAAAGGAAGCGGAGAGTCAGTAAAATTCAGAGAAGAAAAACTAAATTTTACATCGCCGACGGTAATCCACGGAAAGTCAGTGCGTGCATCCCGGACAATTGATCTGTTGAAACTTGGAATGGAACCGGGAGATGAACTCTACTTATATGCCGAATTCCACGACAACAAACAGCCACTTGAAAACAATACCAGAACAGAAACGTACTTCATCACGGTTCAGGATACGGCCTCACAATTCTTATCGATCGAAAGTGGATTAGGTGTGGATTTGATGCCAGACTACTTCAGAAGCCAGCGTCAAATTATTATTGACACAGAAAAATTGCTTAAGGAAAAAAGCAAGATCTTACGGCAAGTGTTTAATTCAACAAGCAACGGGTTAGGCTACGATCAAAAAGTATTGCGATTAAAATACGGAGAATTTCTTGGAGAAGAATTCGAAACGAGAATCGGAGAAACTGAACCCCAAGAAGCTGACGAATCAACCGAAGACATCACAAAAAAATACACTCACGCTCACGACACCGAAAATGAACACAATTTAGTTGATTCGAAAAAAACAGGACCGCAGCACGATCATGCTGATGAAAATGGTGAAGGCGAAAAAAGCCTGGTAGATGCATACAAACATCAACACGATGATACGGAAGAGGCTACATTCTTTAACCAATCAATTCGCGCAAAATTAAAGGCAGCTCTCACCGAGATGTGGGACGCCGAACTTTATCTTCGATTGTACGAACCAGAAAAATCACTACCCTATCAATATAAAGCATTGAAGCTTTTAAAAGAGGTGAGCAATGACTCACGTATATATGTGCATAAAACAGGATTTGATGCCCCTCCCGTGAAGGAAGACAAACGATTGTCCGGTGATGTTACGGAAATTAAAACTTCACGCACGCAACAAGAACTTAAAACTCCGATCACCTATCCGGCAATCCGAAAGGCAATAAACGTTGTAGAGGATAAGTTGATTTCAAGCGAAGCAAAATTTTCTTCAAAAGAGAAGCAAACGCTGCATAGTGCCGGCATAGAGCTCGCTCCTCTCGCCATCGAAAGGCCTGCAATTTTTTTAAACAGTCTTACATTGATCAAATCACTCGTGGCTGAGGACATCTCCCCTCCTGCCATCAAGTCATCTTTAGCCAGCTTGAGAAAATCGCTATCGCTCGCACTCCCAAACACCAAAACAACTCCGACAAGCAAATCACAAACAGCGCATTCTCTTGATCAGACATTTTTGAAAAATATTGATTCACTAAACAATGACTGATCAATTTTTAATTCTCAATCCGATAATCGCATCAGAGATTCTAGGGAGTCTCCTTTTTATATGCGTCTCTTATTTTTCTTGGCTTGAATGGAAAAGGAAGACAAGATGGTTTTTACTGCGGACGATTGCCATCTGCCTTATTGGGCTTAGCCTGTTCGGTATTTTTTTAAGGCCTTCCATTAAAGACAAAAGGACAAACAACATTATCCTGCTCTCAACTCGTTATAATCAGAAAAAAGTCGATAGTTTAAAAAATCAATTCAAAGACTCGCATATCGTCTCCCTTGAAAAAGAGAATTCGAAGTCGCTGGAGCAAATCAGCGAAGACATTACAGTAGTCGTTGGCGATGGACTTAATCCTGCACACCTTGAGCTCCTTCGCGAAAGCAAGTTTAACTACTTGCCATCAAATATTTCCGAAGGGATTGTGCGGTTGAATCTACCAAAAGAAATTTTTGCGAATCAGTCTTCAACGTTGACGGGAACCATCAACAATTTGAGCGGACCTGTAAATATTAAATTAAGCTCGAGCCAAATCATTGACGATTCTATTCAAATAAATAAAACTGGAATTCAGCCGTTCCGACTAACGTTCACACCAAAACAAGCGGGGCAATTTTTATATAGGATTGAAATGGGGAGTACAGTGGACACTATTCCGGTTGTAGTCAATGAACAACAACATTTTAAAATTCTAATGCTGGAAAAATTTCCCACGTTTGAATTCAAATTCCTGAAAAATTTTCTTAGCGAGAACCATCAAGTTGTCACGCGATATGAAGTTTCTAAAAATAAATTCCGATACGAATATGCCAACCAGCAACCCGAGGAAATAGGAAAAATTACTTTGCAGCGTCTCTCTTCTTTTGATCTGTTAATAACGACTCCGGATCTCTTAAGTACTTTACCAACCAATGAATTCAATGCAATTACAAACTCAGTGAAGAATGGACTCGGTCTGATCATGTTACCGACAGAGCCTGAGTTGATGAAAAGAATTCTCAAACTGACTGGCATCGAATTGTCTCCATTCAAAAGAGATACAGCAACCTTTAGCGTTAACCAAAAAACATTTACCCTTCCAACACCAAAGGCACATCTAACAGGTGATGTTAAAGTTTTGCTTAAAAATCGAAATCGAAATCTTTCTGCGGTAAGTTCAGTTGGACTAGGTAAAGTAGGGTTTCAGCTTCTGCAGGAAACCTATCAACTTCAACTTGGAGGAGACTCGCTTGCATACAGTAAACTCTGGACTGACATTCTCCAGGAATCTTCACGATTTAAACTGAAATCATCTTCAATCACTATGAAAAATGATTTCCCGATATACGAAGATGATCCATTGGAAATTGAGATCATTAATAAAGAAATTCCTGAGGCGACTATTGATTCTGTTCGCCTGACATTAAATGAGGATGTTTGCATTGACGACTTCTATCACGTGAGAAGCTGGGCAAGTTCTCCAGGTTGGCATCAATTACAAATCAATGGCGACAGCACTCAACTTTATTTCTTTGTTTCGGGCAGCAAATCATGGAACACATTGCGGAACGCAAATAACATGATGAGAACTCAAATGAAATCCGGACAAGCAAGTGACAAATCAGAAGCCAGGATTTTTTACAATCCTGTTTCGCCGCTTATCTTTTTTATCATGCTGATAATCGCATTTTCAACCGTTTGGTTGTTGCCGAAGCTGTAATTATTTGCTTGATGTTTTCTTGATGGGGGCTGGAGTCTGCTCGATTAACGTTTCAAGTTCTTTGTACCAGTCTTCTCCATATTTACGGATCAACGGATCTTTCAAGAACTTATAAACAGGCACTTGTAATTCCTTACCAAGGGCACAGGCAGGAGAACAGATGTGCCACTTGTGATAATTTAATGCTTCAAAATTCTTTTTTGTCGTTATCCGAATTGGATAAAGGTGACAGGAGATAGGCTTCTTCCAATTTATTTTGCCATCCAGGTATGCCTGTTCTATTCCGCACTTCAAAATTCCTTTCTTATCATAGATCGCATAAACGCATTCACGTCCATCGATAACAGGCGTTACCAGATCGCCATCGTCATCTGTAGTATGTGTTCCCAGTTTTTCAATGACCTTAATTCCTTCTTTCGATAAATAAGGTTTTACAATCGGATAAATCTCCGCTAATATCTCCAACTCATTTTCGTCCAACGGTGCGCCAAAATCTCCTTCAACACAACAAGCGCCTTTGCATTTGTCCAGGTTACAAACAAATTCTTTGTCACGGATATCGTCTGAGATAAGTACTTCGCCAACTTTCAGCATCGGTAAAAAAATTTCTCAAAGATACATTAATTCGTTTGACGTAGCTACTGAGTTTTCTTCCGATAGTCAAGTGCAGGTTTACGATCGCCAAGCAATGCTTCATATTTAAAAGTGGCGCCTCTTCTTGTAATGAATTCCTCAGTTGCTTTCTGAATTAACTCGGGGTTTGTAAACAGGTCCATGGCAGACATTGCTAATGTTTTTGCAGCCACCATCATTCCTTTAAATCCAATGGAAGTTCCTCCGGCGGATGCTGCCTGCCAGCTATGTGCCGCAGTTCCCGGAACCCATGTTGTTGTGCCTAGCCCAGCTGTTGGAACGGTCCAGCTTACATCACCCACGTCGGTAGATCCTCCCAAACCACCTTGCATTTGAAAAGGAGAAATTTGGCTTGTAGTTTCCAATGACGGAAATTTACCCGTGAAAGATGCTTGAATTTTTTCTGCGAATAATTTCTCTTCTGGCGAATATGAATAACCTCCTACGGATCGAAGATTGGCATCAATCATTCTACCCAACGTTTCATTTTGAAGTAAATCATAAACTCCGCCAGTAACTTCTATTTCAACGCGTGTTCCGGTGCCAAGCGCTGCTCCCTGTGCCGCTTTTTCTATTCTCTCCCAAACTGATTTCACTTCCTCGCGGTTAGGATGGCGTACATAATAATAAACCTCCGCAAAAGCGGGAACAACATTCGGTGCCTCTCCGCCACTGGTGATCACATAATGCAATCTTGTTTTTTCATTCACATGTTCACGCATCATATTCACCATGTAGTTCATTGACTCAACTGCGTCCAATGCGGAACGACCTCGTTCAGGAGATCCCGCTGCATGCGATGCTACTCCGTAAAATCTAAACTTACCACTCTTGTTCGCCAAAGAGGACGAAGAACTCGCATCGTTAACCGACGAAGGATGCCAGTGCAAAACGATATCCACATCGTTGAATCTTCCATCACGAGCCAT
>CBQWHS010000216.1:0-6779 GCA_967728665.1 uncultured Chryseosolibacter sp.
CATACGTTGTTGATAAAAAATATGGGACTGGCTGTCCAGTTTATTCGAAGTCATTTGTCTTCGGTGTTCAAAAGCTTATTTCTATGAAAAAACTCAAGAAAGTTTTGAAAATGATAGTCATAATAATTTTATCCGTCCTTGGTGCGGGGACTGTGATCTATTTCTCCGGCCCAAAACCCGCTTCTCCAAAATTTGTTACACGGGAAATTTGGCTTCCGGATGATCTTCCAGCATTGGAGAGACAAATTCAGAACGCGGAGTGGTCAACAAATGGAATCCGACCTGGTTGTGAAGCTAGAATTGTGTGGGCAAATGATTCGGTCAAAAAGAAGACGCGGTATTCCTTTGTTTATTTACATGGAGGCACCTCTACTCAGTTTGACGGAGATCCTATTCACAGAAACATAGCGTCGCGATACCAAGCTAATCTTTACCTGGCCAGGCTGGCAGGACATGGTGTGGACCTTGGTGACCGTACTTTAGCCGATGAGACTGCAGATGATTATTTCTCCTCGGCTGAATATGCGCTGGCTGTAGGGAAAAAACTTGGAAACGAAGTGATTGTTATGGGAACATCCTTTGGCGGTGCATTGACCACATACTTGGCTTCCAGGCATCCCGAGATTAAAGCGATCATACTATTCTCACCGTGTATCGAGACTTACGATCGGCGAACTACATTGTTCACAAAACCGTGGGGAACTAAACTAGTTAAGTTCATGATGAAGTCAGAAACATTTGACGTGGCAGCGCCGAATGAGGTGTATGCTAAATATTGGACAACCCATTATAATCTGAACTTTATCGCGGAATTTCAAAATTTTCTTTCTAACGCCAACACCCCTGAAAATTTCACGAAGGTCAAGTCACCAACATTTCTTGCCTACTGGTATAAAGACGAGAACGTGAAGGATACCGTGGCTTCTGTTCCAGCGATGCTGAAAATGTTCGATCAGTTGGGCGCGAAAGTCAAAGAAAAGCAAGTTTTTCCAAACGCAGGAAATCACGCCCTCACAACACCGATACTTTCACACGATGTTGCAGGTGTTGAAAACGCAACGGCAAAATTTCTTGACAAAGTTTTGAGATAATCATACTTGAGGACTTGCAGTCAATCTGTCCACTCTGCGATATCTGTCCATAATTGATTTGCAATTCGTGCATCGCGAATAATCCAATTAAAAGGACGATGCGGAGAATAGACTTGTTATTCTCCGCATATTTTGCGGAGAATGAGTAGATACATGTATTTATTAAAGGATCAGCTTTCAAATGAGAAGATGATAAGATCATGTTGCTGCTTTCTACTGTAAGGCGTAAGCAAGGCCGACTTCTTGGAAAACTTGAAGGGTTAGGTTTTCGGCTGATAGACGAAGCTACACTGGAAACGTTGACTCTGGGATGTAATTAAGCCAAGCGAAATTGATTATGTCATCCAAGCCGCACATAACAACAATTGCATTTTTTTACCATTTATTCCATTCAAATAGGGTAAAAGCCTCGTATAGACTCCCTTATTTGCGAAAATTCACTGTTCTATTTGTCGGAGATTTGTTGCGAGCTGCACTTGTTGATTTGAATGCAGTGGGTTTTAAAATTAAACAACATGTAACTAAATAAATTATGGTTTTACCGATGGGAAGTCTTTTTACAAGAGAAGAGATTGAAAAATTCAGAAAAGATACCGAAGGATGCAATCATGTTATACATCTGAATAATGCAGGAGCAGGATTAATGCCGAACGTAGTCACGAAGGCGCAGCTGGATCACATCACACTCGAATCGGAAATTGGTGGATATGAAGCTTCCGCCCTTCAGTCGGCTGTCATTGCAGAATTCTACGTGAAGGCCGCTAAATTATTTAATTGTGATCCACCAAATGTAGCGTTCACGTCAAGTGCCACAGACTCTTTCACACGTGCCCTGTCTTCTATTCCCTTTGAAGCAGGCGATATTATTCTTGCAGACAAAGATGATTTTGTTTCAAACCAGATCCAGTTTTTGTCATTGCAGAAAAGGTTGGGTGTGCAAATAGTTCATATTAATAATGCAGCCCAAGGTGGAGTTGATGTAGATGACCTAAGCGAAAAACTAAAAAAATATGAGCCGAGATTACTCGCCATTACTCACATTCCTACTAATTCCGGATTGGTGCAGCCTGTGGATCGCATCGCTGAAGTCTATCATGATTACAAAAAGTCACAACCTGAAAGAACCTGGTATATCTTGGATGCATGTCAGTCTGTCGGGCAAATGAAACTGGATTTTGAAAAATTGCGATGTGATTTTCTCAGTGTAACAGCGCGTAAATTTCTTCGGGGACCCAGGGGCACTGGTATTTTGATTATTTCAAAACGCGCGCTTGACGGTGGCCTTGAACCTATGTTCATTGATATGCGTGGTGCTGAATGGATCCAAAAAAACATTTACAAACAACAACCTGATGCGAGAAGATTTGAGGATTGGGAATTTGCCTATGCTACGGTTGTTGGAACAAAAGCCGCGATCGAATATTGCCTCGATATTGGCGAAGACAAAATCTGGCAACAGGTTAAGCTTTTGGCAAATTACACACGCAATGAGTTGAGGGCTATCGATGGTGTGCGCGTACTTGACCGAGGTCCCGAACTCTCGGCGTTAGTCACATTTACGGTTAAAAACTCGAAACCTGGATTAATTATTTCGGAGTTACTCAAACGAAAGATTAACGCCGTACCAACCTTCAGAGCTTTTGGCTTAATCGACTTTGACGAAAAAGGTGTTGACTGGGCAATACGTGTTTCTCCACATTACTATAACACATTGGGCGAGCTTGAGATTTTTATCGCCAGCCTGAAAGAAATTATTAAATAATAATTGTGCCTGAGCACGTTGCTGTTTTTACACCTCGGAACGTCCCGTTCTTCGTTGATTTGTTTGGAATAAAAAGTCGTCCAAGAATGGACGAACCTTAAGTTGCATTCATTTGGAAACGAAAAATAAAGAAGCATGGATCTTGATCAGTTTTCTAATGATGTGTAAAACAGAAATGGTTTTAATCAGCATCCGAGTCATCGAGTTCCTTCAAGATCTGATTTACATTTTCTTCAGTCGTAGAAAGTTTCGTCTTGCAAATTTTTATCAACGCTGCTGCGCGTTTTACTTTTTCCGACAACTCGTCCACTGAAATTTGACCATTCTCGATCTCTTCTACAATCTGTTGAAGTTCGTCAAAGGCGTCCGTGTAGTTGATATCATTTTCCATCGCTAGTCATTTTTGTTGTGGTGTTCACGTTGCTCACAATTTCACCATCTGCAAGCCGCGTGATAATTCGGTCGCCAGTCGTAACCTGGTCGACACTGGTCACTGCTTTTCCATTGATCGTTGTTATAGAATATCCGCGCTTCAAAACATTGACAGGATCCAAAATTTCTACAGTATGTTCAAGCTGACTTATCATTAATCCATTATCACGACATGTGGTCCTTACATTTCCCTGTAAGGAAGTCTTCAATTCAGAAACTGCAATCTGTTGTTGCGATATGAAGACATGACTAGCTTTCTTAATTCCATTTACAAAATTCGTCACCTGGTCCTTCGCGCGTGTTACTTTTTGCCTGGACAAATGAACAACGGTGTTGGATGAGCGCTCCAACAGATTATGATTCCGTTCTACAAGATTGCGCGTAGCCATATGAAAATATTTGACCTGGCTATCGAATCGTTTTCCTTCGTTGGCGATCAGATCAGTTGCAAAAGATTTGAGAAGTTCGCCGGCGTCCTGAACGGGAACTGAAAAATCATGGAACACCTGAAGTAGAAAATCTGCTAACTCTGTTGGTGTAATGGCATTCTTATGTGCCACCATTTCGGCCGCAGTTTCATTTGTAGAATGGCCAATGCCCGTTAGCACAGGGATGGGAAACGTGGCGATGGCTTTTGCAAGTTCAAAATTATTGAAAGCGGACAAGCCAAGATCGCCACCGCCACCGCGGATGATGGCAACGGCATCGAAATGTTTTGCAACACGTTTTATTATGCTCAGCTGATAGATGATGGATGTGATCGCATTGTCGCCCTGGAGAACAGCGGGGAAGAGCATATTAAAATATTTGTAGTTCCATTCATTTTGATTTAGGATCTTCAAATAGTCCGATAGGCCCTTACTTGTTTGCACGGAAATAACAGCGATGCGCTGGGCAAGTAATGGAAATTTCAAGTTTCGATTGAGATCAAAAATTTCTTCTTTACGCAATCGTTCTATCGTCTCTTGTTTCTCGCGTTCGAGTTCACCAAGCGAAAAGCTCGGATCGATGTCAATGATTCTAAGCGACAGACCATGAACAGTGTGAAACTCAATGGAAGCGCGAAAAAGTATTTTGATCCCATCCTTCAATGGCTCTTTCAGGATTTCAATAAAACGTTTATTGATTCTGAGATAGTCATTCTTCCAAAGACCTGCCTTCATGGTGGCCACAGTCTTGCCATCGTTCTTTTCAACTAGCTCCGGATAACAGTGGCCGAAGTGAGGGTAGTAGTTCAATTTGTTCATCTCAGCCTTCACCCAAAACGTGCTTGTATATCGCAGTTCAAGTGTCTTTTGAATGCTTAGTGCTACCTCTCGCAACGAGAATATTTTCTTATCGTCGGTGATCTCTGACATTATTTGCTAATTCCAGAAAGGTAAGAATTAAACGTGTGTCGGCGTACTGATAATCTGGTTGACGTAAAATTTTGCCGACATGAATTTGTTATGCTTACCGTAACATCCAAGGGACAACCAAAATCAAAACTTGTGAAACCCGACCTTGAAATTAATAATCGAACACATGCTCAACTTCAACGCCATGTGACTTCGCTTCCCGTATAAATGGCAGCAGTCGATTTACAGGTAGAAGATACAGCTGACGTTCAACTTTTTTGTTCGTGACAACCTCCGAAGAATAAAGCAATTCGTCTTTTGGAAAAACAATATTGCCTTTACCAACGAGCACTGAGACAACGATTTGGTCGTTACCCCCAATCTCGGTGATGTTGAGGCTTGAGTCGTTAAGCGTTAGCATTGTTTTTGTGAAAACTCCCCAGCGTTTTATACCAATAATTTTCTTGTTCCCTTCTTCGTAAATGATCTTTACATGATTGGCAGTCTGAAAAGAAGAATCAGTTGAAGATGTGAGCAAATAAATATCCGTAACCGGTTCTTCATAAGACGCCCTCGCTGCCCATTCAATCAATTTAGCATAGCCAGCCTTGAAGGTAAACTCGAACGTGAAGAAAAGTTTTCGTTCTACTTTCCTCAACCAATTACTATCGGTCGTGTTCGAAGTGCTCCAGACTTTTCCTACCCACGGCATAAAAGAAAATTCGTACCACGCCTTGTCGTAAATAAAGTTGCTGTATGCTTGTTGGGCGGCAATGATCATTCTTTCATCGTCAGAGTTTGTGCCATTGTGAAACCACGAGAAAACTTTACCGACCGTATTCTCATACAACATCTTGGCAGTATACTCAAGCGTAATGCTCACACCGATCACTTTCAACATGGTGTTATATTCTTCATTCTCCGCGTAAGCGGATGACACCAGTTTCATCGAACGATCATACAATTTCCAGTATTCATCGATTGATGCATAGTAAGGGAAGTCAGACGGATCGTTTCCCTCTTCCAAATAGTCGGCGTATTCTTTCGGATTGAATACGAGATACCATTCGGGCACAGTGAGAAATGATTGTGCTTCATCACGAAAGTAGCCTTTGATGTTATCCCTTTTCTTTTCAATTCTTCCCCTCACAAAAGGATTGTATTTGTCGAGGAGTTTGTTGGTGAAGCGATGTTCAGGGTCAAGTTTGTTCTTCAAATCGAAATATTTGTCAGATTGCAAATATCCTTTTTGAAATTGTTCAACCGTGGCATGTGGTTGATACGGTAAATACCATCTGCCGCCTTCGCTGAGAATTTGATCGGTCATCGCTACAGTCCATTGGCGCACCTTCTCACGTGATTCTTTATCCGTTCCTTGTTGATAGTAAACTACAAACGCGAAGACTTCCTGAGGAGCCCAGGCCAAATATGTTTCTTTGTCCGGGTATGCATGACGTAGCGAAACGTTAATAACATTTACATCATATTGATCGAACACGCTTCTCATCTTTGGAATAAAAGAGACAATGTTGTTCACGGGTATAAAGTATTCTTGCAGCACATAGGTGAATTCCTCTCTGGATTTCGGTTCCAGTTCCTGGACATCATAGCTCGCTTCACGGTTTCGCCAGAATACTTTTTCACTGCTGTAGAGATATGGATCAACAATAGTTTTTCTTGCCCACTTGCCGAAGTCACCGGAAGCAACCACACTCATAACCTGCGCTTCAAGCCAGTAACTTTGTCCGGTGGGTGTAACCCGAACGGTATCCGTTAGTGGTTTGTCTGTTTTTTTCCAGGCAACGCTGTTGATCATGTCATAGTCGGGCGGATACAAATCTCCGTTTTGAAAAATCACATCTTTGTCGTCACGGATATTCTTATTGAAGAACTCGTTGTATTCAGTTACGGCCATCAAGGTGTTGCTGCGTTCCACTTTAACATTGTCAGCTAACTGTAAAGTCACTTCAACGATTACTCCAATGCCACCATAGCCACCGATGGTAGCCGCAAACACATCTGAATTTTCAGTGCGGCTGGCAGTGATTAAATCGCCTGAAGCGGTAACAATTTTCAACTGCAACACAGACGATACAATTGGTCCATGACCGATATACCTTCCGTGACAGTTTACAGAGACTGAACCTCCAACTGTAA
>CBQWHS010000217.1:0-6776 GCA_967728665.1 uncultured Chryseosolibacter sp.
GTACTTACAATCTTTCAATAACATTCGTAACGTATAAGGCTCATGTTATTCCAAATGTTGTTGTTGAAAGCGGAAAGATAAGTGAGATACAAGTGCAGATGCAGGAAGATGTTTCTGAGCTTAAGGAAGTTGTTATTACAGGCACGAGGGAAATCAACAACGACATGGCGTTGATCAATGCCATTAAAGAAAGCAAGCTTGTTGTAAGTGGAATTTCAGCGGAGCAAATTACAAGACTTCCAGATGCAGACGCCGCTCAAGTGATGAAGCGAGTTCCAGGTATCACCATTGTTGACAATCGTTTTGTGATGGTGCGTGGAGTGCCTGAACGGTACAACCAAGTGATGATCAACAATGCAATCGCGCCAAGCACAGAAATCGATAAGCGTTCTTTCTCATTTGACCTTGTGCCGAGCGGTGCAGTGGATCAATTGCTTATTTATAAATCAGGTGCTGGTGAATTGCCTGGAGATTTCGCCGGTGGTGTAATCCAGATTGTGACCAAACAAACAACTCAAGATGAATATTTGAGCTTCGGATTAAATTTCGGATACCGCGCAAATACATCGTTTAAAAACTTCAACGAGACAGCAAAAAGTTCGACCGACATGCTCGGCTTTGACAATGGCTATAGATCTCTTCCGTCAACTTTCCCAACAAGTCAACAACTTTTATCTACAGGACAAACCAGTGGGCTCCGTGAAAATGCAGGCAAATCATTAAACAACAGTTTCGACTATTCGACATCCAAAGCCCCTGCGGATTATGGCTTCAATTTTGGGTTTGCTAAAAATATAAACTTTGGCAGATTAACTGCCAGCAACTTGACTCAGCTGAATTACTCAACTAATTATCAATACTATTCTGCGTCCTTCAATCGGTATACAACTTTTGATAAAGATCCATCCACTCCCTCAACGTTCCTGAACGATTTCACAGACAATAGTTATAGCCACGAGACAAAATTCAGCATTGTACATAACTGGCAAATTAATTTGAGTGATCGCCACAAGATAGAGTTCAAAAATTTGTTCGTTCAGATTGGAGACAACAAAACGACTTTGCGAAATGGCTATGACAACTCACAACAACCGGGACTGTTCAACAACAATGCATACCATTACCTGGCAAGAACCATTTATAGCGGTCAACTGCAGGGGACAATCAATTCGCGAAATAGTTCTTCGAAGTTAACATGGCTAGTAGGCACAAATTATATTCACCGCGATGAACCTGATTACAGAAGATTCAGAACGATCTATGATTCAGACCGCAGTCAATTTAGAATGATCCTTCCTCCAAGTGCAAACTTATTTGATGCTGGTAGATTTTACTCTGATCTGACAGACAAAGGATTTTCACATGGTCTCAATTTTGAAAAGAAAGTTGGTAGCGTAGAGAATAAACGTGCTGTTACATTAAAAGCTGGCTATCTGCTGGATTATAAGACGCGTTCGTTCAACGCGCGATACATTTCTTACTTGTATCCAGGAAATTTTGACGGCTATTATGGAAATGAACTTTCTTATCAGTCCTACTCAACAATTTTTAGCCAAGAAAATCTTTTCAGTCACAACTCAGATGGAACAGTGAAAGAAGGATTGTCCGTGCAAGAAGGGACACGCCCAACAGACAGCTATGATGGCACAACAGCGGTCGCAGCAGGCTACATTTCCGCCTCAGCATCTCTTGGAAATTTCGACTTGTCTGGTGGGCTTAGGGTTGAGCACTTCAATCAAAAGCTTAATCTTTCTACTGGCGAAAATGTGGTGAACAACACGATCACTTCTCCGTTACCTTTTTTGAATGTTGCGTATAATATTTCCGACAGGTCTTTGGTGAGAATCGCATATAGCAAGACTGTGAACAGACCCGAGTTTCGAGAGATAGCGCCATTTCTTTTTTATCAATTTGAATACAATTTGAACCTTCAGGGAAATCCGTTATTAAAAACTGCAACGATTGACAATGTTGATCTTCGTTGGGAGATGTATCCCAATAAAGGCGAACTCATCAGTTTCGGAGGGTTCTATAAAAATTTTAAAAATCCGATTGAATTTGTGCAGCAAAACGCGAGCGGAAATCTTCAGTTCAGTTACGCAAACGCACCGACTGCTTACACGTATGGCGCGGAGCTCGAAGTTCGAAAGTCGTTATCAAGCCTGGGTGTATCACGTTTTCTTAGAAACTTTTCCGTCAACCTGAACTCGTCATTAATTAAAAGTCAAGTTGATATGGGCGAAGGCGTTACATTTCAAAAAAGATTTCGTCCACTTCAAGGTCAGTCTCCTTACGTAATCAATACAGGTTTGTACTATAATGATGCAGATCGTGGTTATTCCGTGAACTTGGCCTATAATATTTTTGGCAACCGGATATTTTCTGTCGGAAGTGTTTTGTTCCCAACTTGGATCGAGCGTCCGCGCAATGCCGTTGACCTTCAGATTTCGAAACAATTCAAAAACAATATGGAATTGAAACTCAATGTTCAAAATTTACTAAACGCTCCATATAGAATCTACCAGGACAACGATGAAAATGATAAAGTCGATGAAAAGATTGACGATCCAATACAGGTTTACAAAACCTCTCAGCTGATCACCCTTTCCTGGAACTGGAAGTTTATGAGAGACTAACAAAAAATTTACAAGCAACTCGTAAAAAGGATCGCGGACAATTTCTGCGATCCTTTTCTTTTTCTCCAGCCCCAACTGATACTGATTGTCATATCCACCTTGAGCGGTGTTTTATTCCATTTTCATGTTAACATTCCGTAAACATTCGATAACGATTTGATAAAGGCGTTTATGATTCCGGGTGTAGGCACTCAGGTACTTTTGCAATGCATAACACCATAATAAAGAATCATGAAAAAAATCTTAAGCCTACTCCTGCTGACGTCAGTTTTAGGATTCGTTGGTTGTAAAGACGACGAACCAGCTCCGGCAGCTCCAACCATCACGCTCGATCCTGCAACGGCATCTGCCAATCCAGGAACTACAGCAACTACAAAAGTTACAATTGCGGCACCTGGTGGAGCCACAACACTTAACGTAGCCGGTGGCGTTACCAACACCGTGACTTTAGACGGCACGACAACTTCGTTCGATCAGAACGTTGATGTTGCTGTTCCTGCAAATGCAGTAGTCGGTTCAACTATTTCTGCAGTTATTTCAGTAACTGATAAGAACGGCAAAACATCATCTCCAGAAACATTTACAGTTACTGTTGGTGATCCAAATCCTGTTATTGAAATATCAGGAAATATTACTGCAAATCAGACACTGGTCGCAGGCAAAAACTATTTGTTGAAAGGACAGACTTTTGTGAAGAGCGGAGTTACGTTGACAATTCCTGCGGGAACTGTAATTAAAGGTGATAAAGTTTCCAAGGCAGCATTGATCGTTGAACCAGGTGGAAAACTTGTCTGCAACGGAACAGCGGCAAGTCCTGTTGTATTCACCTCTTCCCAACCTGCAAATGCCAGAGATCGCGGAGATTGGGCTGGTGTTATTTTGCTAGGAAGTGCATGGGTGAATCAAGACACTAAACCTTCAATTGAAGGAATCACGCCTGCTGTGTTATACGGAAGCTCTAAAGCGGAAAGTGCAACACCTACTACGAATGCAGCTGATAATTCTGGTACATTAACATACGTGCGAATCGAATACGCTGGCATTGAATTAACACCAAACAATGAAACAAACAGCTTGACAATGGGAGCTGTTGGGAACGGAACCACACTTGATTACATCCAGGCTTCTTATGGTGGTGATGATGGCTTTGAGTGGTTCGGTGGAACAGTAAATGCGAAGCATTTGATTTCTTTCACAACTTGGGATGATGACTTTGACACTGACTTCGGATACAGCGGCAATGTTCAGTATGGTTTAGCGATTCGTTATCCTTTCTTCGCCGATCAATCTGGATCAAACGCATTTGAAAGCGACAACCAGGGCAACGGTAATGCAACAAATGGTTGTGATTTCACAGTCACAGCTGGACAGGTTAGTGGGAACTCTGCCGGTTGTACTAAAGCTGTATTCTCAAACATTACAGTTCTTGGACCACGAGACATTAGCTCACGTTCAATCTCTGGAAACTTTCAAAACGCAATGCACATTCGCCGGAGAACAACGATCTCAATATTCAATTCGGTGTTGACAGGCTTTCCTACTGGCCTTCGCCTTGACGAAGGAATTACAGTAGATGGATATAATGCAGGTACGCTTGGTAAACTTGCCAACAACGTTCTGCTTGCTCCGGGAACCGTTAGCAACAACCTTGCAGTTGCGAAGGAAGTCGGTACAACATCAGGCGAGATTGGACCGGTTTATTCTACCAACACAAGCTCCGGCGATGCGACTGCGGTGAAAACAATTTGGCTCTTGGCGGCCAATGGCAATGTGACTACTAAACCAACTCAAGGAGGAACCGACTTCTGGACAGCAGCTTCAAATCCATATGCAGCCTTAGGTTTATCGGCATCTGCATTCTGGGGTGGTCTTAATGGAACTTCGTATCCAACGAATCCAAGCTTCGCTTTGGCTGGTGGATCACTTGCTACAGGCGCAGTTTATACCGATGCGCTTTTAGGTTCATTCTTCGATAAGACTGGAACTTACAAAGGTGCTTTCGGAGCAACCGATTGGACTGATACTTGGACAGAATTCCAACCCATCAGCAAGGCATATTAGTTCATAGATTTAGGTTTGTTAAAAGACTTATCAGTAAGATGGTAAGTCTTTTTCTTTGCTATTATTAGTTTGTTGAGTTTTGTGTATGATTTCTTCTTTAAAATTCATGGTTCAATTTGGTCGAATAAATATTCTTTTGGTATGCCTGGGGACGGTGTTGATCAGCTGCAGCACAAAAGATAATTACGATCCCGATAAATATTTGAATGCGATTGATAAGGACAAGTTTGTGTCCACAGTGATTCGTTATTCTGCCAAAGCGCCCGAAGGCGTTAATGATGAAATGAAGTTTGATCCGAAGTATAATTCGTATTACCTCGATAAAGCGAGTCGTGTAAAGCTTGAGCGATATTATCCGGTCAATGATGAAATTTTCTTTTTACTTTCTCAGCCTGCACCAAGTCTTACCGAAAAAAGAAATGCAACCGGTGGACGGGCAAAGTTTTCAGCCGATGGACATCTTATACAATACGAGGAGGTATTCCGCACATGGAAAATGATTCCGGATACGTTGAAAAACAGAAGCTATTTGCTGTTTGATAAAATGGTAAAAGGTGAATCGCTTGAACCTTATCTCACTAAAAACGCTGGCGATCAGTATATCGAATTTCCGGATGATAAAGTATCCTATGATGTGGGAAAACGACAATGGACGGTCAATGCACAGCCCGACTCTTTGTCACAGTAATGATTAATTAATGAACTTGTTGTTGTTTCTGCCGATGGTATTCAACCATTTTTTTGACTTGCTCTGACGCCACGGCAACCGAATCCTGTTGCTTTTTGTTTTGTTCCAATCGTTTTTCCAGAGCGATCTTTTCCTGTTGATTTTCCTGCAGCGATTTCTCAAGTTCAGCTTTCTCGCGAATGTTGTCCTGGATTTTCGAATTCAGATCCTTGTTTTGATTTTGAAGTCGAAGCTGCTGGCGGTCCACGGCTTGTGAAGCACGAATCGCTTCGTCAATCTGCTTTTGTATTTTCTCCTTGTAAAAGTTAACACCAAATTCGTACGTGATCTTTTCGAGGTCCGGCATCAATCCATCTGCGTCTCTGGAAGGAAATTCACTGGCAATGATTCCGATCCAGGCGGTTGTTGTATTTCCCACTTGCTTCAGCGTAGCGTAAACAGGCGCCTGGTATTTTTTTTCGCGGATGGTGGGTTCTAAGATGCTAATGAAATTGTTATCACTTTTCGACTTGCCAAAAGTCTTCATCAATTTCGACAACGATGCATCAACTTCTTCAGCTGTAGCTTGTAAATTTACTTCATAGCCGTCTCCTTGTTCCGTTTTAATACGGTTGTTGGATTTTGCAACCGTAACGGTCTGCGCGAAACCCGAAGCAGAAAATAAAACGCAGAGAATGATCAGACACACTTTGGGCGAAAACATTTTTGCCATCAGGTAAGTTATAGTTTATACAAACTTCGCAAAATAAAGCGACCCGTTTCATGAGCACTTCAAAAAAAAATATTCTGATCACCGGGGCATCCGGATTGCTTGGTGCAAGGCTGACGGAATTGCTCACAGAACGTGGAGACCACGTTGCGCATTTAAGTCGTCACAAAAAATCAGGGAGTATTGAAACATTTGTTTGGGATGTTGAGAAACAGAGAATCGATCCTGAAGCTTTCAACGGAATTGATGCAATCATTCATCTCGCTGGCGCTGGCGTGGCAGATGAGCGCTGGACAACCCCGAGGAAAAGGGAAATTTTGGAAAGCCGCACCCACTCAACGCAATTACTTCAACGCTCTCTGAAGGGTGGTGCTCACCAGGTAAAAGCATTCGTATCCGCATCTGCAATTGGGTATTATGGTTTTGCTCGGAATGAGATTTTAACTGAAGAGAGTTCTCCTGGAGAAGATTTTTTAGCCCGCGTAACGCGACAATGGGAGGAAGCCGTGGAACGTCTTCGTGAAGTGGTGCCACGCGTTATCAGGTTCCGCATTGGTATCGTGTTGAGCGAACATGGAGGAGCGCTAAAGGAGATGGCAATGCCTGTGAGATATTTCGTTGGCGCTCCGCTTGGGTCTGGAAATCAACAGATGAGTTGGATCCATATTGATGATGTGTGTGG
>CBQWHS010000218.1:0-6773 GCA_967728665.1 uncultured Chryseosolibacter sp.
CCCCTCACGCCTTGGTTAACAGCAGAAATGATCGATAAAATTCAGGGTTTCGAAACCGTACTCAATGCGCAATTTCCAACTGCTTCAGATTTTCGACTATCCATTACAAAAAGAAAAATTCTGAAGTCTCTTTCATTGCCACGGTATAAATTAAATTTTTTCAAAGCTCCCTATGAATTGAAAGTTTTACAACGGCTGTGGAAATATAGACAACCCGAGTTGGAAGGCTTTAAAATGGAATAATCAATGAGAAGACTTTTCAAGCGAGTCGCCTCATTGGTAATGATTCCTCTCGTGAGGTGGTATCTGCGACAAGAAAGGAAGTTTCAATACAAAACTTTGACTCTTAGAATCAGTCCAGGCGTTTTTCATCCGGGATTGTTCGGGAGTTCAAAATTTCTTCTTGATTACATTGACGGTCTTTCATTGCATGGTAAATCAATCCTGGATGTTGGAACAGGCTCGGGAGCACTCGCGATTTTTGCCGCAAAAAAAGGAGGAATTGTCACCGCACTGGATTTAAGTAGATCGGCCATTGAAAACACAAATGCGAACGCAAAATTAAACGGTGTCGATATTTCTATCGTTCAGTCAGACTTATTCACCAACCTGTCAAGTGCGCACTTCGATTACATTTTTATCAATCCGCCTTACTACCCCAGACCTGCAGTGAGTGAAGCAGATCTTGCCTGGTATTGTGGTGAAGATTTCCAATACTATAAAAATCTCTTTCGTGACCTTCATCGATACTTAAACTTGACGAGCCATGTCGTCATGGTGCTGACGAAGGAATGTCCGATCCAAAAAATTTCCGACATCGCGGAAGAAAATGGCTTCAGGTTCCATATGCTGGCGGAAAAAAAAGTCTTATTCGACGAAAAGAATTTCCTATTCGAGATAATGCATGTTTAATCAATTTGTGAATCAAAGCATGTATTCAATCGCAACAGCAACCAACGCACCGAAGACTGCCACAGCAAGTTTTTTCGCGTTGAATCTGTGCTCAGGACTGCTCTCAAAAACAATAGTGGTGGAAATGTGTAAGAAGTTTCCGCATACCACGGCATACAAAAACGTAATGCCTCCCGATGAAATTACTTCGGTGTCTGCAAGCATTGTACTTAAAAGAAGCCCAATCGGAGAAGCCAAGCTGAATCCGACTAGATAAGGTAACGCCTTGTTTATAGACTTAAGTTGCGCAGTAAGCACAGTCATTAACGCAAAAGCCGCAGGTGCAGTGTGCAACACAATTCCTAACAAGATCGCATTAACATCATATTGTTGAGATGCATTATAGGGCTCTGCCAAAATTCCTCCCTCTAAAAGATTGTGTACACACAGACCGCCAAGCAAGACCAACGCTGAAACAGATCTGTGATGGTGATGGTGCGAATGATCATGATGGTGATGATCCTCGTGGGGCAAATGCATATGTCCGTGCTCAACGCCCGAAGTAAAATATTCAAGCAATTGCTGTAGGAAAAAACCAACCAGGACAAACAAACCAACTAACTCTACTCCAGCATTATGAGAATAGAGCTCAGGTAAAATATGAGTAACTGTAATTCCGAAAAGGTAAGCTCCGGCAAACACCAGGAGTAATTTATAATTCGTGTTTTTACCGGAAGGAACAAAATAGATCAAAAGACCTGACAAGAGCGGAACAAAAAATAGCACGATCAGTTTAAACACCATACGCTAATCTTGCCTCAAGTATAATTGATTTTTCATTCTCGAAGTTAACAAACTTCGAATCGATCTCATTCTGTAGATAATTAACATCCTCCTTTATTTCTGCAGTTTTCTTCTTAAAAACTTGGCAAACAGAATGGCCGATCCAAAATCGGAAAAGTTGTTTCTCGTGTTGTCCGATTCACCTCAACAATCATACGCTTGCTAAAAAAGTTCCCTGAAAGAGAGCTCAAGAAAGTAACTAAAGTGAATTCTTTATCACATAACATTTGCACTCCTAATTTTCTTACTTTCGTAACTCGAACTGTAACCATGCGCGAAGATTACTTGCAGGCGGATAATGAAGGATCAAGTGGAGCTGAGAAAGACTTTGAAAAAGCCTTGCGACCACTTTCGTTCCTGGATTTTACCGGACAGCAAAAAATAGTTGATAACATTAAAGTGTTTGTCGAAGCTGCCAAGCAGCGAAGCGAACCACTTGATCACGTGTTGTTGCATGGTCCTCCCGGTCTTGGGAAAACAACACTATCTCACATCATCTCCAACGAACTTGGCTCCAACATAAAAATCACGTCTGGTCCTGTACTCGATAAACCAAGCGATCTGGCCGGACTACTCACAAATCTTGAATCTCATGACGTCCTTTTCATAGATGAGATTCATCGCCTCAATCCAATTGTCGAAGAATACTTGTACTCAGCGATGGAGGATTTTCGGATCGATATTTTGCTGGACTCTGGGCCAAATGCACGTTCCGTACAAATTGGGTTAAATCCATTTACGTTGATTGGGGCGACCACTCGCGCTGGCCTTCTCACATCGCCACTGCGTGCACGTTTTGGAATTAATGCCAGGCTTGAATACTACGATGCAATCCTTCTCACCAAAATCGTTAAACGTTCTGCTGCAATCTTAAATACCGTTATCGAAGAAGATGCTGCGTACGAAATTGCCAGACGAAGCCGCGGCACACCTCGTATAGCTAACAACCTGTTACGAAGAACACGCGATTTCGCACAGATAAAAGGTAACGGCACCATCAACATGGCAATAGCTCAAATTGCTTTGAAAGCGCTTGACGTCGATCAAAATGGCCTTGACGAAATGGACAATCGTATTCTCAGTACCATCATCGAAAAATTTAAAGGCGGCCCCGTGGGATTAACAACCATTGCCACAGCGGTAGGTGAAGAAGCCGAAACGATTGAAGAAGTTTATGAACCGTTTCTTATTCAGGAAGGATATATCAAACGAACTTCACGCGGCAGAGAAACAACGGAGCTTGCCTATAAGCATCTTAAAATTCCAAGGCCCAATCGGCCACAAAGTTTGTTCGATTAGAAATGGTTCACGCTAATTGACTAAGTAGAGATTCAGCTCTTTGATCTTAGTGAAAGCAGTACGAATGGTAATTTATTTACCGGAGCTATTGTAGCAATAATTGCATCGGGCGTTTTTACCCGGAATGGTTTTCTTAATTCAAGAGTTAGATTTTTTACCCGAAAATCCAAGTCGATCACAAAGCCATCAGAAATAAAATCAAGCATCAAAATTTCATCTATCACGCTTTGATTGGAATACTCATCAATCCAATTTCCGATACGTTTTTATGCTTTACCATACTGCAATAAAGGCAACCAAATTGGAGTGAATAAGTTCGTCTTAAAGCGTTGAACACAAAAAAAGCCCCGACATCGAGGCTTCTCTTGTATACTTCAAAAAGAATGAATTAAAACTTTTCAAGATTCGAGAAGAAGAAGCTCCCTTCGATCTCTGCATTTGCGTCACTATCTGAACCATGAATCGCGTTCGCCTCAATTGATTTTGCGAAAAGATTTCTAATAGTTCCTTTTTCAGCTTTCGCTGGATCAGTAGCACCGATAAGTTTTCTGAAATCTTCAACAGCATTCGATTTCTCCAGGATCATCGGAACAATTGCGCCTGATGACATATAAGTACAAAGTTCATTAAAAAATGAACGCTCCTTATGGACCGCATAAAACTGACCCGCACGCTCCTTTGTTAATTGCGTTTTCTTAATAGCGATGATGCGGAAACCAGCTTCTTCAATCATTTTAGTAATTGCACCAGTATTGTTAGCGCCAACTGCATCGGGCTTAATCATCGTAAAAGTTCTGTTTCCTGCCATAGTGAGTATTTTTGACCGTTTGTTTAATTAACGGCCGCAAAAATAACAGTTTGACTGATAGTCTATAAGCCCCAATCCAATTGTTTTTTGACTGACTTGTCTTCAACAAGCGACTTTGTCCGGTTTTTGAGCCATTAACTATTGACGATTTTTTGCCATTTTTGCCCCCTTGCGCCTTATCGATTCATGCATAACATTACAGATTTCAAGGATTTCATCAGCACGCCACGAAAAGTAGTTGTGACTACACACGTCAAACCAGATGCGGATGCCCTTGGATCCTCGCTTGGATTGGCAAACTACCTCAAAAAGAAAGGTCATTCTGTAACGGTTGTGACTCCTAGCGATTATCCTGATTTCCTGAATTGGATGCCTGGCAATTCAGAAGTGGTGATCTTTCACAAGGAACGACCCGCACAAGCCGCAGCCTTAATCAACGCTGCAGAAATTATTTTTTGTCTCGATTTCTCTAGTCTGAAACGGATAAATGAATTGGGTGGAATGATTGAAAAGTCGTCTGCTAAAAAGGTATTAATCGATCATCACCTGGAGCCGGAGCAATTCGCCGAGTTTGAATTATGGGATGTATCCGCTGCCTCAACCGCGGAACTCGTATATCGATTAATTAAACAACTGGGTGACGAAACAAAGATTGATGCAAGCATAGCCAATTGCCTGTATGCTGGTTTAATGACTGATACTGGCGGATTTCGGCATCCAAATACGACTAAAGATGTCTTTCAAATTGCTGCAGACCTTGTTAAATACGGCGCAGATCCATCGGGCGTTTCAAAATTGATTTACGATACCAACACGCTTGAACGACTTCGCTTGATGGGATATGTGCTGGCCGAAAAGCTCCAGGTGCTTCCACAATACAAGACCGCTTACATCACTTTGTCGGCAGAAGATCTGAAAAAATATGGCTCTCAAACTGGTGACACTGAAGGCCTCGTGAATTTTGGGTTGGCGATTAAGGGAATCAAATTGTCAGTTATGATTTCAGATCGAAAGGAAAATATCAAGCTATCGTTTCGCTCGCTCGGCAATTTCTCTGTTAATGATCTTGCCAGGAAACATTTTGATGGCGGGGGACACCGAAATGCCGCCGGAGGCCAGACAACCTTGACATTAGAACAAACGCTTAAAAAATTTCTGGATTTGCTACCTCAATATAAAGACGAGCTTCTCGCTGAAAATTAAATCTGCATTTAAACCTTTATCCATTAAATATTGTCTAAACTAAAATAACATGATCAAATTATCGTATGTGATGGTGGGCCTCGTATTACTGATGGCCGCATGTCAAAAATCAGAGAAAGAAACGCCTAGTGGCTTAAAATATACTGTTGTAAAAGCAGGGGATGGTGTAGCTGCCAAAAAAGGTGAAATCCTTGTTTTTCATTTTCAATTGAAGGATAATAAAGATTCAGTTTGGAATGAAAGTTATCGGGACGGTTTGCCGTCAGCTATTGAAGTGCGTGACACAGCTGAGATTAAAAATGAAGATGGAATCGTCCAAATGCTTCGTTCATTATCAGTCGGTGACAGCGTGAAAACCACAATGCCGACAAAGAAATTCTTTGCAACGCTTGTGAAACAACCTGTGCCGCCAACGATTGACTCCACCGGCTCGCTCACGTATACGATCAAAGCTGAAAAAATCATGACATTTGATAATTTCATCAAGTGGCGCGAAACTGCAACAATAACACGCGACAATAACCAAATCAAAAAATATTTGGCTGAGAATAAAATCGATGCAAAGCAGGACACGAGTGGTATTTTTTACATCATTCACAATGCTACCGGCGGACCAAAACCTGCTAGTGATAATTGTGTTGAAGTACGGTACCAGGGAAAGTTCTTAAAGAATGGACAACTATTTGATCAAAATGAGAGAGTAGGATTTTCCCTTAACGAAGTTGTGCGCGGATGGCAAAGGGCAATTCCAATGTTAGCCAAAGGCGACTCCGGAACATTTTTCATTCCATCGAAACTTGGTTACGGTGCCCAAGGTTACGCCGGTGTGATTCCTCCGGATGCAATTTTAATATTTAATGTTAAGCTACTTGACTTCAACAATCAGGTTGATCCCGCAACAAGAAGATGTATCCCATAATATGAAAGCAAAATTTTTTATAACATCATTTCTATTATTAGTTTCAATCGCAATCATCTTTAGTGGTTGCAATAAAAATAGCGTTACGCCAATATCTCCTGAACAGCAGCTGGCGAACCAGTTAGCAGTTGTTGACGCAACTCAGCTTGCTGCTGATTTGAAAACCATTGATGATAGTCTCACGCGATGGAACATCACTGCGCTTCACGATCCTCAAGGGGTTCGATACACCGTTCAAACGGAAGGCACTGGCGTTACGCCTACGCTGAGCAATTATGTTGTGATCAACTACAAAGTGAAGTTGTTGAAAAACAAGAGTGTAATTGATCAGGGAACGAATGTAACTTTTCCATTGGCTGATTTGATCATTGGTTGGAAGACAACGCTTCCGGTAATTAAAGCGGGATCTAAAATTACCATGTACGTTCCTTCAGGATTTGCTTATGGATCCTATGAAAGAATTGATCCCATTGATCGAACTGTTATTATGCCCGCCAATTCAAATTTGATTTTCGAGATTGACTTACTTGGAGTGCAATAGTGGAACTCTGTTTCGCATCAAATAATATTTACAAGCTTAATGAAATCAGGCCGTTGCTCGAGCCTGATTTTCGCATTTTAAGCCTTGCCGACATTGGTTGTTTTGAAGAACTGCCCGAAACACAACCAACAATTGAAGGTAATTCAATCCAGAAAGCTGAATACGTTTTGCATCACTATAAAGTAGCCTGTTTTGCTGATGATACAGGACTCGAAGTTGAAGCCCTTAACAATGAGCCTGGCGTGTATTCTGCCCGTTACGCTGGCGAA
>CBQWHS010000219.1:0-6751 GCA_967728665.1 uncultured Chryseosolibacter sp.
ACGAACTCAAAAACTGCATTCACTTGTTCGAACATTCTTTGCAAGTGATCAAAGATGGTGGTTACCCAATGGGAATTGCCTGTGAAAATCCGCTGCCCGCTGCAGATGCAACATTGGCTCCATACCTGCAGGATGTGTATAAAACATGGACTGGCTACAAGGATGCTGCAAATAAAATCGTACACTATTCAATGTCAAAAGATGCAACACCACATGCCAGGCGAGAAATAGAAAACGGAATTACTTTCATCGAGGACAACGCCGAAATTCTGTTGGAACAAAATAATGCCGTGATGCTGGCGTGCATTCAGGTAAACGAAGCGAGGTCAGTTGAAGCTTAATAAGCTATCGGCCATTGACAAACGACACACTGCATAGTGCTGTCGATACTAATTTCAAGTGTTCGTCATTTTTATTTTAGAAGATTTGGGCGTGCCCCGAATCAGCTTGCGAAACGCTGCGCTAATCCGGGTCGCGCTTTCCGCTTCAACCGGTAACGCATGAGCCCATTCCGATAGCTATCAGCGCGGTTTCCGCTGCAATCGCTCACGCGGGCTTTCGGTTTTAGACAGTTACGTAATGGATGACAATACGCCGACTTGCCGAATTTCGCTTGAGCGAACTTAAGTCTTAACTTCGTCATTCAGAAATCATAGTTTATCAGAATGAAGCAAGCTATAGTAATCGGTTTGGTAGTAATTGCTTTCCTATCAATCTACTTGATTGTGAAGCGCTCAATACCTTATGAAAACGAAATGCAGTCAAAGGATATCACCCTCGATAGCATTAACGTCACAGGCCCGGTGGCGTTGATTTATGACAAGGAGTCCCGTCAAAATTTCTGGCTCAAATCATACTCCTCCTTCCAGGCACATGAATTTGATTCACTACAAGGGAAACAGGCGCGAGTTCATTACAAGAAATTTCTCGCCGGTCCATTTGAGAACCGAATATTCAAAATGGAGATTGATTCCGTCGTGGTTTTTGATCAAGTTGTTGAGCGTAACTAGAAAGACCCAGCATGCAAAATTACTCAGTCAAGGATGAAGAGATCGGGGTGTTCAGAGCGGGTCAGGATTTAAGGGTATACGCTTGTTAATGACGCCGACCTGGCAAAAATACAAGAAGAAGTTTGTGCCGAATAAGTATAAAATCCTAATTGATTTCAGAGGCGGCAAATTTTACTAGTGCGATTGCAACGACCATAAATAAAAACACATTTTGCTCCAATCGACTTGCGAAAAAAAATGATAGTCAATTACATTCTTCATTATTCGTCAATTAAAAGACTGTCGATACTCTGAAGGCGAGAGATTAGAACTTATCATCCAGAACTTTTTGTCCTTTAGAATTTGTAAGACTCACTTCATTAATGCTACCCGTGCCCTGGAAGCGAAAAATAAGACCTACAATTTTTTCTGCGGCATTGAATTTATTCTCAAAAATGAGTTTATCATTGATAAATATTTTTCCCGTTTTATCTTTCACGGCACAGCGAAGTTTTACCCATTGCGAAATATCACATCCGAAGGCCGACAAATCATTTTTCTTTCCTTGGTAAGCATCGCCAAATAAAAGGTTCAAGTCAGAAACGCATCCTTTAACGGAAAGTGGAAGTATGATCACGTTACCTTCGGTCAGCAAAAGAATCTGCACATGCTGGCAAATTCCCGAGCCCTCCTTGTAATCACTTTTAATTTCAGTTTCAAAAGTAAAACCATCCGTCCTGATGTCACCAAAATCTTTCACGTTATAATAAGACGTCCAGGGAATTTCCGGTTGAAATGGAATGTTCTTTTCGATCAATTTCTCTACGGGCACACTCAACATTCCTGGCTTTTTGAATTCATTATTTTCGAAATAAACAGGAACTGGATTTTGTTTTACGAGAGCCATCCATCCATTGGACGTGATCCATAAATTATGCTCCCTTACAACCTCATTATTCACCACGAGTTTCGCTTGAAAAAAGCCGGGCGTGTAATAAATGCTTGTATGCTGTCGATCATGTTTGGAAACTTTCGTTCTCAATCGCTCATCCCACGACTGCTGTATGAAAACAGAATCAACAGGTGAACTTGTGGCATCGTAATCGAACACAACGGAATTTGGAACACCTTCCGAAACTATTTTTTTACTGCTGAAACTGTATTTTTTAGCCTTCTCATCCACCGAAGATGCAATGCCTGTTATCACGATCGTACCAATAACAAGCACACCGGCAATTAAACTCATTTGAATTATCCGGCGATATTTGTAGGTAGTGGAAGTCGTCTTTATAGGTGAGGCATCGATTTCTGTGGCTTCAAATTCAGGTTCACTTTCTGGTCCTTTCTCTTTCCATTCTCCGTTTCGAATCAGCGTTTGTTTGAATGCGCGTAAATCCTCATATCCGAGATATTGAGCCAATGTATTCAGCGTGGTGATTGTAGGTTTGTTTTCATAACGAACTTTTCCCCATAATCGCTTAAGCGTTGCGGAACTCAAACGCACGGAAGTTTTGTCATGAATTATTTCCGAGAGCTTCAGAAAATCAGAGTTCGTCCATGTGGCGCTGGCTTCCCAACCGAGCTGCTGCTGGATCATTGTTTTACATCGCTCGAGAACAAAAAAATCAAAGTTATTAGGCTCCATCGGGTTGCTGTTAAGGTTTGAATAAAGTTGTCATGCGTTTGAACAGCGCTTTTTCCATTGTGAAAACGAATAAGTCGTATACTCGAATCAAACTACAAACATTTCAAAACATTTAAACGAAGTTGCCCATGAAAAGGTCGCGGAATAATTTGAACACCAACCTAATTTTGATAAGCGGACATCTCGCAAACTCAAAAATAAGAGTTGCGATAAAGTTGGGGAAGGCATTACGGAATTATAACTGCTGCATTTGGGGAAGAATCAGAATCTTAAAGAAATTTATTAAATCTTAATTATATGAGAACGGTTAGCTTGATGTTACTCACCACTATTTCGATCGTTGCGTACTCGCAAACAACAATTCCATTCTCGTCTGACAAATGGAGATTTGAAAACGAAAACCATCGGGTTGAGACATACCTTGGAAAGGAATCGCTTGTTCTAAACAAGAACCACGCCTTCCTGAACGCTCAATTTGAAAATGGAGTGATTGAATATGATGTTGCTTTTCCGCAAACAAGAGCGTTTATAGGAATGATGTTCCGCGTGCAGGACGATTTGAACTACGAGGAATTTTATTTGCGCGCGCACCAATCGGGAAATCCCGATGCTAACCAATATTCACCTGTGTTCAATGGCTTATCTGCGTGGCAACTTTATTATGGCGAAGGTTATGGCGCGCCTGTTAAATATCAGTTTGACACATGGCAGCATGTTAAACTTGTTATCTCGGGAAAATATATGGACGTCTACATTAATGACATGAATCAACCCGTGATGTTCTGCGAATTGAAACGAGAGCCGAAGAAAGGTTATTTGGGTGTCAGTGATTTCAACAATGAAAATCATTTTGCGAATTTTACATTCACTGAATCAGACAACGTTCAATTGAAAGGTTCACCTAAACCAAAGATTGATCCTCCTGTTGGAACAGTTCTATCATGGGAGGTTTCAAACCCACTCGATGGAAAGACCTTGGAGTCTTCAACTAATTTAAGTTCAGTGAAAGTTGCGAGTTGGAGCAAAGCCATGGTAGAGCCCACAGGAACAATTAATCTTGCGAGTGTCTCCAAATTTACACCTGAAACAAATGCAGTGTTGGCGAGAGTGATTGTGAATGCTGACCAGGACCAATTGAAGAAATTTACCTTTGGATTCTCCGACGGAGCAAGAGTGTTTTGTAATGGCGTTATTCTTTATGCTGGATTGGACGATTTCACGTCGCGTGATTATCGATTTCTGGGAACAATCGGTTATTACGACTCCGTGTATTTAAATCTTAAGAAGGGAAAAAATGAAATCGTCTTTGTCGTAAGTGAAGGCTTTGGTGGCTGGGGCTTAAAAGGAAAATTTGATGATATGAATGGCATTCGGTTTAACTGACGCGAGCGAGGGCAGAAGATGAAAAGCTGAAAGCTTAAGCTTTGTCGGTCAACTGTAGTATGGTTACCACAAAAAATAATTAACACCTCGTCATTCCGAAACCGGAAAATAGCCACGGGGTCCTTCACAGGTTTGAGGAATCACCATCATGGCAATATCACTGTGAAAAAAGTATATAGAATTTAGAATCGACCTCGTCTGAAGTTCAACACAAGAGGCGAGCCGTGAATCCTGAGCACGTCCATGAGCTTATTGCAGAGGTGAACGAAGAATCTAAAAATGGAGTTGTAGCTACGCTTGCAGCAGCACCCACGAACATGATCCAATCACTCTGCTCTCAATGAATCCACTGGATTTGATTTCGCGGCTTTATAAATAGTGCTGCAAGTAGTAAGGATTCCCACCGTAAATATCGCGAGCCCGCACAACACGATCGGAATTATGCCAATTGGAATATGGTACGCATAGATCTCATCCATCAGCATCTTCGTGAGATAATAACCTCCTACGCCTCCCAATACAGCAGCAATGCCGAGGATAATCACAAATTCTTTGTTCAGCAATAATAATACGTTTCTAACGGAGGCGCCAAGTGCTTTGCGGATGCCAATCTCTTTCGTCCGCTTCGCGATATTCAGGGATGCCAGAGAATAAATTCCAGAGGCTGATAATATGCCACCCAACACTGTCAGGAAAAGAAATATCTTCTGCAAGTTTCCGTTTAACCGTTTAAGGTTGCTCATGATCGCATCGTTCTGTAATTGACTCACGAAAGGTTTAGTCGGGAACAATTCCTTCCATGTTTTCTCAGCCGATTTTTGGACGCTTACTAAATCAGACTTGTTATTCACTTTCACCAGGAAGATCTTGTATTGTTCTGGCAGCGAACCATACAGTGCGAATGGTTCGGGATCTTTCGAGCGATAAAGATTGTCAACGTGGTTATCGATCACACCAATAACACGTCTCTTAATTCCATGCACGATAACGACTTTGTCCAGCGGATCGGTAAGTCCCACTTTATCTACGAAGGCTTTATTTACAACCAGGCCTTCCAGCATATCTGACTGGATGTCCATGTTGAAGCTTCGACCCTGCAGGAATTTGAAACCCATCACCTCGCAATAATTCTTTCCTACGCCCATTAAACGCGATTGATACTTCGTGGTGTCGATTTGCACTGGCGACTCATAGTTATCAAAAGTTACATGGTGAGCAGACACAGCTATACTTTGCACCTTCGGGTTTCGCAGCAGCACATCTCGCATGGCTTCATATTCTTTAGCATTCTGAATATTTACAATCATGAGATTGTCTTTATCGTAACCAAAATTCACCTCTTGCTGGTATTTCATGTTTCTTACAAACATGACTCCTCCTACCAACACAATTACACTGATGCCAAATTGCAATCCTACTAAAGAACGAGTCAGCATATTTGTGCCTTCGATCTTCACGTTGCCCTTTAGTAAAGCAACGGGTTTGAAACCACTCTGAAATAGTGCAGGATAAATTCCGGCAAGCAACGATGCTAGAAATACTAGCATAAGTAGTGTAATGAACAAGTTAACGCCACTGAGTTCATCAATGCCATAACGGAGGTTCCACATTTCACTAAACGCAGGCACAAGGATCTGTGCGAATCCCAGCCCGACAATCAGCGAAAGCGTGATGGTAATAATCGTCTCGAGGAGAAACTGGGAAACTATTTGCCGGCGTGCTGCTCCGATCGCTTTGCGCACACCAACTTCCTTGAGTCGTTTTGAAGTGAGTGCTATGCTCGTGTTCGTTAGATTGAAGCACGCAATAAGAAGAATCATCATGGCCATTGACACAAATACAAGCACGGGAACAAAACTTGTTCGCATGTTCACGTAAGCTCCCCGCGTGTCGTCTTCTGTGAAGTTTGCATTGAAGTGCTCAAGCTTATACGCTTTCGTTATGACATCTTTTTGTGCTTCGTTTCTGATGGGAATATATTTTGCAAGCTGCTTTGAAACATGCGCTACGTCAGTTGAAGGAGCAAGGCTTACAAACGTACTCGGACAACGCCAGTCACCCCAGGAGTTGGGATCAAGGTTATTGATGTCGAAAAAGTTTTCAATGCGAATCACAGCCTGAAAGTAGAATGTGTTGTTGATCGGAAATTTTTTGAGCACGCCACCGACCACTACAGGAATTTCCTTGTCGTTGGCGAAATTCAGAATGAGGGTTTTCCCCACTGCTTCTTCTTCACCAAAATATTTTTTCGCCAACTCTTTCGTCAGGAAAATACTGTACTTGTCTTTGAGGGCGCTGTGCTGTCCGGATTCCAACGGATAGTCGAACATGCTGAAGAAGGTGCTATCTACGAAGTGAATTTCTTCTCCAAATGCATTGTCACCGCTACGCATATAGCCATTCCAGGGTATAAAACGGCAATACTTGTCGATACCAGCGATGTCATGTGCAGCTGCCGGGCCCAGGGTGTAAGGAACCATGATCTGCTGGAATGTTTCCTTGTTATCACGCTCGGAGAAATGCGCATGAACTTTATATATGTTCTTTATTTTTTCCGCTGCATGAAACTTATCGAACTCTATGTTATAAGCAACGATCAGATACGAAGTGATACAACACGCCAGGGCTATACCGAGACCGAAGGTGTTAATGATGACATAACTTTTGTTTCGCAGAAGAGTGCGATAGGCGATGAGAAGGTAATTTTTTAACATGAGTATAAATTGTTTTTTGG
>CBQWHS010000220.1:0-6749 GCA_967728665.1 uncultured Chryseosolibacter sp.
ATCCAGGATAGGTTGTCTTCTTCAAATCATCCAACATTTGATGACCATGATCCGGGCGCATTGGAATAGAAATATTTCTCCGTTTCATAAGCAATACGATTTCTTTCACAACGCTATACATGTCGGTGTCGCCACCAAGATGATCAGCCTCGTAGAAATTTCCTTCAGCGTCTCTTTTTGTATTTCGTAGATGAAGAAAGTGAATGTGGTCGCCGAGACGTTTGATCATTCCTGTGAGGTCATTGTCTGAACGAACACCATAAGATCCCGTACAAAAACATAATCCGTTTGCCGGAGATGGTGCGGCAGCCAGCAATTCCTTTGCATCATTTTCCGTGCTCACAATTCGCGGCAAGCCAAGAATCGGATACGGGGGATCATCTGGGTGAATAGCCATTTTCAAACCGGCATCTTCGGCCACGGGCACAACTTGTTTCAAAAAATAAAACAGATGTTCTTTTAATTTTTTTGAATCGATTCCGTGATATTGTTTTAGCGCAGCAAGAATTTGCTCTTCCGTAAAACGCTCTTCGCTTCCTGGTAATCCAAGCAATGCATTTCGATAAAGCGTTTCCTTTTCCTGGGCCGTCATCGTTGCTAATCGCTTTTTTGCCTTTTCGATTTGATCAGGCGTATAATCGTTTTCGGCACCTGGACGTTTTAAAATGAATAGATCGAACGCAATGAAAGCGTGCTTCTCAAAATATAATGCTTTGCTGCCATCGGTCATTGTGTATGAAATGTCCGTGCGCATCCAATCGAGAATAGGCATGAAATTGTACGTTACAACTTTCAATCCGCATTTCGCAACGTTTCGCAAACTCTGCTTATAGTTTTCGATATACTGCAGATACTTTCCAGTTTGTTTCTTGATGTCTTCGTGAACCGGCAAGCTCTCAATAACAGTCCACGACAATCCAGCATCATTAGCTTCTTTGACGCGCTTGTTGATTTCTTCAACCGTCCAAATTTCTCCGACAGCGATGTGATGCAGCGCAGAAACGATTCCTGTGCAACCGGCCTGACGTATATCCGACAGCGACACAGGATCTTTTGGTCCGTACCATCGCATCGTTTGTTCCATTAACATATTTAGGGATTTAGTTTGCGAAATTGACATTCGAATAAAGACGGAACTCGTGTGTTTTACCCTGACAAATTCTGAGTCGTAACATAAAAATATTTCAATGCTTTCTATGCACAAAACCGCTCAGCACAAATTTGCTGTGAACGATGATCAAATACCCGAAATGGCTTAACTTTTTCCTTCATATCAACGATCTTGCACAACCTATAAATCTATCCGCGCTGATGCTCAAGCCTTTTACCATTATCTGTTTACTGTTCTTGTTTGCAGAAAATCTTTTCGCGCAAGCACCCGATTGGAAAAAAGTAAATGTACTGGTTTACACAAAAAATGGAACGGGATATGTTCATCAAAATATTCCCTTCGCAGTGGCGAGTATTCAAAAGCTTGGGCGCGAAAATGGATTCAAGGTTGATTCAAGCAGAGATGCATCCATTTTCTCGGAACAGAATCTTAAAAAATATACACTCATTATTTTCGCCAGCACAAACAATGATGTGTTTGACAACGATGATCAGCGCGTTGCCTTTCGGAAATACATTGAAAGTGGCGGAGGATTTGTTGGAATTCATTCGATCGTAGGCACGGAGAGAAATTGGAAATGGTTTAAGAATATGATCGGCGGAACATTTGTATGGCATCCGAAATTTCAACGCTATAAAATTGTCGTAACGGATCCAAAACATCCTTCAGTCGAAGGCATTCCAGCGGTGTGGGAAAAAGAAGACGAATGTTATTTCGAGAAGGAAATGAATCCGGCGATTCACACCATCCTGTCGCATGATGTCACGACACTTACTGTTGATAAAGAAAAAGTTTCCACGATGACTGGTCCATTTACGGAATTGTACCCAGCATGTTGGTCCTTGGATTATGATGGGGGCACGATCTGGATCACAGCGCTCGGCCATGATAAAAAAGATTATGAAGACCCGCTCTTTATGAAGCATCTTTTTAACGGCATTACCTATGTTGCAAGCTCCGTTAAAAAGCAGGGCACACGAAAAGGATATGCGTCCTCCCGTGATGAGGCAATTCGATAAATAAATTTTTTTCAATTATGGAAGAAAACAAAAAGTTATCAAGACGGAATTTCATTGAGAAATCCGCCAAAGGTCTGGCACTCTCGGCTGCGGCCGTCAAAGGGTTTCCAATGATCGTGCCTTCAACCGTGTTTGGCCACCATGCTCCGAGCAATCGAATTAATGTTGCAGCCATTGGAACGGGGAGAATTTCCCGCGACCACGATATGCCAAATGTTTGGAAACATGAGATGGCGAAGATCATGGCCGTGTGTGACCTTGATAGCAAACGCGCGCAAGACGCAAAACTTTTAGTGAACACTTACTATACACAGAAGACCGGCAAACCTTACGATGGTGTTCAAGTGTATTCTGACTATCGCGAAGTATTGGCGAACAAAGATGTGGATGCGGTCATTATCAGCACGCCTGACCATTGGCATTCAAAAATTGCAATTGATGCCGTACAGGCTGGCAAGGATGTGTACATGCAAAAGCCAGCTTCGTTGACAATATCCGAAGGACGTGCGTTGAGCAACGCAGTGAAGAAGTCGAAACGAATTCTGCAGATTGGAAGTCAGCAGCGCTCTTCGAAGCAATTCCGGTATGCAGCTGAACTTGTTCGTAATGGACGAATTGGTCAATTGAAAAAAGTATACATCGGTTTGCCTGGTGATCCCTCCGGAGAACCTGAACTGGAAATGCCAATTCCTCCAAACTTAAATTACGACATGTGGCTGGGTTCAACACCTGAAGTTTATTACACGGAAAAACGCGTGCATCCACAACTTGATTATAGTCGTCCAGGTTGGTTGCGGTGTGAACAATTTGGTGCCGGCATGATTACAGGGTGGGGATCGCATCACATTGACTGTGCACACTGGGGAATGGATACAGAATTAACCGGGCCGATTGAAGTTTCAGGTTGGGCGGAGTTTCCAACGTCTGGTTTATGGAACGTTCATGGGAGATTTCAAACTGAAGGTTTGTATGCAAACGGAGTGCGAATGGTTGTGAGCAATGAACTTCCTAATGGAATTAAATTCGAAGGAACGGAAGGTTGGATTTTTGTAACAAGAGGTAATTACACGGCAACAGCAAGTGATCCTGTTGCTACCGAAGGCACTGGTCCAAAACCACTCGAGGCAAGTGATGTCAAGATCTTGTCGTCTGTCATTGGACCAAAGGAAATTCATCTTTACGAAAGTTCCGATCATCATGGCAACTGGCTGGAGAGTGTTAAGTCGAGAAAGGCTCCGATAGCGCCGATTGAAATTGGTCATCGATCATGCTCGACATGTTTGATTCATCACATCGTTATGAAATTGAAGCGGACGGTGTATTGGGATCCTGAAAAAGAGAAATTTAAAAATGATGATGAAGCCAACGCGATGCTTTCGCGGCCGCAACGAAAACCATATGTAATTAATTAACCATTATAATTTTAATGACACTTCGCTACTGCATTATCTGCTTTTCTATTTTATTGTTAGCCTGCCAGGCTCCGAAACAAGAAGTCGTGAATGATAAAAAACCTATTCAATTAATAACGCTGGACCCTGGGCATTTTCATGCTGCACTCGTTCAAAAAAGTATGTATGATAGTGTTGACTCCGTTGTGCATGTGTATTCACCGGGAGGAGCAGATTTGCAAATGCACCTGGGCAGGATCGAAGGATTCAATAAAAGGACAGATGCTCCAACACGTTGGAATGAGCAGGTATATGAAGGCAATGATTTTTTTGAAAAACTTATTGCAGAGAAAGCGGGTAACGTTGTTGTGATCTCGGGAAACAATCAGAAAAAAACAGAATACATAAAACGGTCATTGGAAGCGGGCTTAAATGTACTTGCGGACAAACCGATGGTAATTAATTCTGCAGACTTCAGTGAACTGAAGAAGGCGTTCGACATTGCGGCGAAAAATAATTTGTTGTTATACGATATCATGACAGAACGATATGAGATCACAACAATCCTTCAACGTGAACTGTCGATGATCCCGGAGATTTTCGGAACGCTGGAAAAAGGAACAGCAGCGAATCCAGCGGTGACGAAAGAAAGCGTTCATCATTTTTATAAATATGTTGCGGGCAGTGTGTTAACACGTCCGGCCTGGTTCATGGACACAGAACAACAAGGTGAAGGCATTGTTGATGTTAACACACACCTGGTGGACCTCATTCAGTGGGAATGTTTTCCCGAACAGAAAATTGACACAACAGAAATTCAAATTGAATCAGCAAGAAGATGGACAACGCCTATGACGAAGAGTCAATTCAAAGCCATCACCAAGATGGACGACTTTCCTGATTATCTGAAAAAAGACGTGAAAGATTCAACACTGAATGTGTACAGCAATGGTGAGATAAATTATACTCTGAAAGGCGTTCATGCGAAGGCTTCCGTCATTTGGGCGTATAAGGCCCCGGAGGGAACGGGGGATACCCACTATTCCATTATGCGCGGAACAAACGCAAACCTCGTAATTCGTCAAGGCGCGGAACAACTGTTCAAACCCGTACTGTACATCGAGCCGATTAAAAAGACTACTGCAGTTGAAAAGACAGTTCAGGATAAATTTGAATCACTGAAGCAAAAATTTCCTGGAATAGAATTGAAGGCGAATGTGAAAGGATGGGAGGTATCCATTCCAGATAAATATAAAGAAGGACACGAAGCGCATTTTGCCCGCGTGACAGAAAAATTTCTGGAATATCTCACCAATCATAATTTGCCCGATTGGGAAGTTCCAAATATGATTTAAAAATATTACACAACGACAAAGGCATTGCAAGTGGCGAAGGAAAGAAAATGAGGTTGTGAATCAGGGAGATATTTTTTGATTTTTTTATCTCCTGGCAACTATGGAGAATACTTACAAAGGCACCCATCCCGAAGGAAAGACGCTTCTGCTTTTAAGAAAGCTTTGTCGCTAACGAACTCCGCGAGTGACAAAGCAACCCTGACAAAAAATATTCAACGATGAAAGTAGCGAAGCGTCAGTCTTGATGTCAGCGTAACGCAAAGTCACCGGACATCAAAGGACTCTATTATGGAATTGTCCATAAAAAAAACAGCTTAGCCTGGTGACCAAACTGTTTTTTAAATTCACCGTCCAAACTTCTAAGACTTATCTGTTGAGCGCAACTAGGGCTCTGTCACACCTGCGAAGTTGACCAGATCAGCAAACGTAAAATCCCCTGTGGTAGCGGATGGCAAAAATGGAGTGAACCCTCCCGAAACATTTAAATACGAATGTTGATCACGCTTTAACATGCGTGCAAAAGTCTCGGCAACAATCCTGGCGCCAACGGGACCAAGCTGATCTCCTTGATTCGAAATAACGGCTTCTCTAAGGATGTAATACCAAAGCGGTGTTTGCGTGAGCAGTAGCTCATTATTTTTTTTCAACACGTCCTGTTCGTTCTGTGGCAATCCGGAAAGCAACTGAGCTTTTGTCAAGGGAGTGAATCCAAAAGACGTGGCGGTGGCCTGGCCACTTGGTAGTCCTAGAGCAAGGCCTCGTCTAAGATTACGTGTAGCGAGTATAGCCATCATGTTAACACTGCCAGGAAGAAGTTCGAGTTGATGCGCAAGCACACTGTCGATCTTGCGCGCCTTATTGTTAACAGGAACAAATTTTCCGGTAGTAAAGAACGCATTGAAGTCAACAACTTTTCGAGATGATACAGGCAGATCCGGATTTCGATTGAAGCTGAACACGTCTGCAAGTGATGCACCTGGAAAATTAAAACTAAGCCAATAAAAATCACGGATCATACTATGCCCGAAGCGATAAGCTGCAACCGAAAATTCCACAGGCATTCGAAAAGGGCTTCCGATCGGCTGAACCACAGTAGCAAGCGCAGCATTGACAGCAGCAGTTCCACAGATTCGTTTTAAAAAGTCCTTGACTACAGCCCACTGATAATGTTGTGTCACGATTTTTTTTGCCTCGACAAATATGTCACCCGAGAAGCCCGCCAGCACAAGGAGGTCCACAACTTTATTATGAAACTTAAGCATAGCACAATGAAACTGTGAGACAATCAAATTCTCATCATTGCGTGGATCACCAATAATTGCCGTGTTCGACGAGTCCGCAGCATTAAGTAAATTAGTGACGCGTGGCAAATCGAAATCTCGCTGCGCAATCATCGAGGAAGTGCCAGCAGGTCCACCTGGACCTTCCTGTTTGTTTACACCAAGTTGAAATTTTATCGAGGTCGAAGGCCCCGAGACTGGAAAAGAATACATGAACGGATCTAACGCCGGACCACGTCCGTAAAGAGAATCCAAATCCAGCGCTGGTGTTCTCATATTATTTACTGTGGTCGCGTCTGTGCTAACGTCCAGGCTTGAAGAGACATCTAATGTGATGTCATGATCCACAAATTGGCCAACGTAAGTATACCCTGCAGGAATTGGAGTTTCACCAGCGACATCCCTTCCGGTGTCTGCCATCAACTCTCCCAATTCCTGGAGGAGTAGCTGGTTTGTAACGTTGAACGGAAGTTTACTGGCTGCGCGCACAGCACTTGAAGTCATGTATCCGAAGCGATCACTGCAAGGAGAGAACACAGTTGGAAACGGAAACCATGCAAGCGAAACCTTGGTGCCATGAAACCTCTTGTACG
>CBQWHS010000221.1:0-6749 GCA_967728665.1 uncultured Chryseosolibacter sp.
CCAGCGCAAAGGACACACGGTTTGCCACCACTGATGATGACATACCAACGGCAGAATGGAGGGTGGGTCTTGCGTTTTTGAATTTTCGATAGTGCTCGAAGTCGCTCCATATATTTCCGACATAAACACTTACGTTCTTGCCTCGTATGCGATCAAACGGAATTGTTGATGACTCCAACGCTTCCCAGCTTAATTCGAGCATCAGCTTTTGGGACGGACTCATTTCAATGGCCTCCGCCGGAGAAATATTAAAGAAGAGCGGATCAAAGTCGTGGATGTTCTTCAGCAGGGACGCTTCTCGCTGATGTGTCTTTCGTTCCGCCATTGAGTCGGCATCGTAAAGACGGTCTGCATCCCAACGTTCCTTAGGGATTTCCGCGATAGTATGCTTATTGTTTTTTAGGAGAGACCAGAAATCCTGAACGTTATCGGCGTTTGGAAATCTGCAGGAGATGCCAATGATGGCAATGGAATTTTTGTCGATAGACGAATTGCCTGCGATCATGTAGTTAGGGGTTTAGACAAACCTAACGAAGTGAACGGTAATAAAAGTATGAATGATACAGTCAAGCTTACACTGCGAAATCCTTGATGGAAGCCAATAACTTAAAATGTTGTATTCGTTTTTTGCTCACTAATACGTTAGCGGTAACGGAAGATTCGCCTAGCCATAGGGTTGTGGAAGAGTTTGAAGATGAAAAAAAATTCTTCCTTATTGATTTTCTTACATGTATCGGTATAATGACTTTGAGCGCGCGGCGTAACGTCATGCAATTGAAAAAAATGAAGCAGACATCCGTTGCTACACCCCGTTCATGGGAATAATAGCAACGCTTCTCATGGATCTGATATAGTGGATCGTGAGTTGAAGGAAGAAAACAGAGAGGGATTGAGGAGATAAGTCTTGTCAATTTATCTTCAAATGTCCTGCTAAATCAGCGAAATATGTCTTGGACCAAATATCAAGCTTGGTGCCGTCCGGAATAAATCGAACGGCATCAGCTTTCACTTTCTCGATATCGACTGAATTGATCCTGTCTGTTAATAACTTTCTGAATTGTTGCTCAGTCAGTTTCTGGTCCTGGATATCTCCACTTCCTTGGGCGCGCTGGATGAAGTGTTTTAAATTCATAGGCACACCTTTCTTTACATACCATTCGAAATCGTACCAGTCGCGACCTTTTATGTTCTCTTTCCATTTACGAAAAAGTAACGCGTGCAGTTTGCCAGCGAACAGATTAGGTAGCGTAAAGCATTTCACGTAAAATGAAAAAGGTCGCAGCAACAGCTTCTCTTCTGTTTCAAAACCAACCGGAGGCACAGTGTCAACTTCAATCTTGATCTTTATGCTAGCTTGCTGCCCGAGACCGTTTTGCGGGATAATTCCTTCCAATACAAGTTCTCTCCAGATCGTTTCGGATTTCAAAAACGCAGAGTCAACGTGGGTATCCTTTGCTTTCTTTTTTTCTTTAATGGAGACCTGCATTCCTAAGGCTTGAAACTCAGTCTGAATTGCATCGAGGTATTTGTCCAACGAAAAGTCAGGATCAGGCTGTAGAAGAGAGAAATCGAGATCTTCTGAAAACCGATCGAGCCCCTGAAATATGCGAAGTGCAGTGCCCCCATAGAAAGCAGCCTTCTCGAAGAAGCCACTGCGATACAGTCCGGCCAAAGCCACTTCTTGCATGATTTCGCGAAGCGCTGATTGTGCCTCGTCTTTATTCTTTGGATTGTACTCTGCCAGCCAGTCTTTGATCATAATTCTTGAATTACATTAACAACCATCGACAGACTTTCCTCTTTCAGACTTCCTTTGATCCAGCTCGTCATTTCTTTTGTGTTGAGTTGCCTCAACGCCTCTTCATCCATTCTCATGTTTTCAATTAAGAACTCTCTCGCAGTCTTTTTGCTTCGAAGTAAAAGTCCCGAAGTAGTGATGATTTTATCGCACAATGCTTTTTCAGGAGATGCAACCATTGCGTATTGATCATCGGCAAGTTTTTCGGATCGAATTCCAAATGCATAATATGGCAATGGAAGTCGCGTGTATGTAAAGGTTCCTAATGGTGTGTTGAATTTCCGCGGAGCCTGTGTAGTCATGGAGGCGATTTCATAAACACGTTCGGGAATAAGACCGTGATAAGACAACGCGGATTCAACCGATACATAGCTTGGACCCAAAATGTGATTCGCAAGAAGAAACGGCTCCGGTCTGCGATTAGAGTTCAAAGCAGGACCAATAACGTATAGTCCTTTCTTGATCGACTGAATTACTCCCTCTTTTGCCAGTTGATAGATTTTATCATTAGGACGATCGTAGTCCTTAAATATGGACACTAGCAATTGATGGGACAATGGCTGGTTTGACAAAAGCCTAAGCGTGGGTCTATAATCCATGTTGTAATATTTTATAAAGATAAACGGATTATTTCAGATTATGTTGTTGATATTTTACAATAAACCTAACTTGAAAGAGCTATCACTCTTCAACTGTCCGAAACAGTCTTTTGATCTCAAAAAAGCGCTGATCACATATTAACCTAAATCTTAGCAAAGCCCTCAGACACATCGTTCCATTCTCCTTCTTGCAATTGCATCTTCTCACATTCTTCGCACCAAGTCGTGACGTAACAGAAAGCTAAATGAATAACACTGTTCATTCTATAACCTTCGCTCCCATATGTTCGAAAACTCCTTTCGAATAGAATCTTCTTTCTTTCGCCCTCAACTACAAAAGCACACCGTTAAGTCAGACGTTTCCATCTTATCTCTAAATGGGTCACGGCAGGTGTCTGCCATTAGTGACGTTGGGGCGGAAACAAACAAAATCAAGCAAGCAAGGATGAGAGGTTTCATAAAGTTCAAATATGCAGCTTTTAAAAAAAACCGAAGATCATCGTATAGTGAAATAACCGTAAAACTGTGATGCATTTGAAATTGTGAGCATGCCGGAATGGAAACATTATTTAGAAGCTCATCCATAAAAAACTCATGCAACATTTCAGTAAACCGAGACGGATGCCATCAAGATCCATTTTGTAAGCTAAGAAAAGAGGCTGGCTACTCATGTCAACAACCAATCTCTAAGTCCAATGTTATTCAGGAAAAAAACATACTTACTTACTTCAACCTAGGATTTTAGCATCGATGTAAAAAGAATTTAAATTTTTTCAATAAACTAAAAATGAATACAAATGAGGGTTAACGTTTTACATTACATAATCATTGCTCTTATCCTCACAGTAGGATGTGCTGAAGAAAATTTCCTCGGAAATGAAGGACAAAATGCAGTATGCACAGATCCTGAATGTCCTGATGGTGGTGGTAGTGGCACGCCTGGACCTATGCCTGCTCCACCCACCGATCCAACGGAATTCGAGGAAGCGATTTTCCGTTCTTACCCGCGTACGAAATGCGAGATCACCTATTTTATTGAAGGAGGCACAGCGGATATCCCCGATGAAATTCAACAGATAGCAAATGCGTGTAGACGGTGGAGCGACGTTTCGGATTTATCATTTACCCGAATATCTACATCGGGTGCTGATGTTATATTTCAATTCAAGAATTTAGGATTTGTTGACAAAATTTTTCCCGGTGATGCAGATCCAGGTCACGTTGATCCAACGAATACTGTCCAGCGATTTATTATTTTTAATGATGACTACGTATTCGTAGATTCTAATATTAGCCAGGGTTTAATTTATAATTTCGAATTTATTGCAGCACATGAACTTGGTCACGTATTAGGACTTGGCCATTCTTCAGATAGCGGTGATCTTATGGGACATTGGCCAAATGCCAGTGCTGAGTTAGGGCCAGGAGATTTGACTCAGCTTCACTTATTCTATTCGAAACCTTCTGATGAAGAAGAATCCGATGGAAAAATCAATATTCTTAATGGATGCATTGGAAATAATTACATGGGACCAAATGTAATATGCGCTGGTAAAACAGGTATCTACACAAGACCTTTTGGAGACCCCTTCTCAAGCGAGCCCTGGACTGCTTCCGGTGGAATACAGATCAAGAATCAAGCTAATGGTGTTGTTGAGGTAATCCCAAATGTCAACCAACCTGGAATAGGTTTTTTAACGGCTTCTTCGTGTAGAACAATTACGATTCAAACTGCACCACCAGCGATTATAGGCCTTGCCTATATATGTCCTTTCGGAGAAGGTTTATTTACAATAAACAAGGTTCCATCAAGTGAAATCATAGGTTATAAATGGAGTGTAAGTGATCCTAATGTGACAGTTGATACATACAACGGTGGATTAAATTGTATCGTTAGCGGTGTTACTCAACCATGCACGCTTTCAGTAAAATTCATAACTGCCAACGGTGAAAGCTTACCCCGTACAAAGAATATTTCGCTTGCAAAACAAGATGCTCCTTGCAATGACGCAAGTGAATAAGAGATCATTAAGTTGCTGACACTATTTAAACAAGGGTAGCCGACAAGCTACCTTTGTTTTTTTTCAAATTTTCAGCAAGGCGGTATGTTGTCAACCGGAATGCGTGTACAATTGCCTTGCAAAATTATATTGAAAAGGCGAAAACGGTCCGTTAAAGAAACTTCCCATTTCAAATCGCGATCAACATTAAGGGGTGTCTCGCAAATCACGCTCGCTTCGTAGTTATGCCGCCACACTCTACAAGACAATTATATTTGTTTCCTCATCGAAGAACCCTTTAAAAAAATTCAATTTATCAAAGATGCCTCTTTCGCTCTTTCGATAATCTGCTCACTATTCGAAAACCTCTCTCGCAACCATTGTTCTCTACGTGCATTTGGATCGGATAAACTTCTGTTTCTTCCTGCAGCAAAACTGTATGCATTATAGATGTCATCGTTGAATCCGACTTGCCAATTGTATTCGTTTTTAAGAATGTCTAGTTTCTGTTGCGTTTCTGGCGCTGGTGTAACTACAGGGTTAACGAAGAATTTGCCGTTATAAATTTGGCGCGCGATGGTGTTGTTATAAATGTTGTTGACCATTGCTTCAAGTTCTTCTGCACTGATGTACTCCCGGTTAATATCAAAACTCGGAGCATCAAATATGAATGCGGTAATAAAATGTTCAGTAGGAAGTTTAAAGTCTGTTCGAAGATTACACGGCTCGTAAGGTGCACCGTACTTGGCAATATTAATCGTTTCCAATTGTTTACAGTTACTTAGATCAACCTTTATAGGTACCGCTCCCCAGGATGGATCATAAGTCCTGAGAGAAGTGAGGTTTGTAAGTCCTGTGATCGCTAAAATAACAGAGCCATAAGAAAATCCGGAGAAATCTGTTACCTGGTGAATGTTGCCAGTAACGATGGCAGTATAATCGCCAGCGATGTATCCATGTGAAATTTCAAATGGCAAGTTCGCTGCAGATTGTTCGCCATCGCCCCAATTTATGTTTACAGTTCCTTCGCCATCCATCCTGAACTCAAAGTATTCTTCATATTCATTACCTTCATCAACTGATGACTGTATTGCTAACACTAACGCGGGCTCAAGAGATATTTGTAATGGTTCCTTGCCAATCTCTTTTTTTAACTGCCTTATATTGAAAGTTTGTGTCTTAGCTGAACTCGCTGTGTAGACGGTGAGTGTGTATGGTAGCTTAGGATCGCCTCCAAGGGTAACCGTGTTGACAGCCGCAGCCAACAAAAATATATTGAGTAATTTCTTATTCTGACGGAGCTCAGCAGTAGCGCTCGTTAATGAGGTGTTGGAATCATGTACCACAATGGATAATGTTTTGTCTTTGGCTCGTGAGGAAGTGTATCCAAACTTCTGAAGTTCCTTGTTGCGCACATCTGCCACTGGCATGGTCACTGAGGCGGTGTTATTTTCAGCTACAGAAAAACAGTATGGAAGTGCATCAATGAACGAAGCGCTAAGCTCTGCGCCTTTTTTCGGCGTCACGTAGAGTTCTACACTATCGCTCACGATCATGAAGTCAGTGATCATGTACGAACCTGGCATGAGTTCCACCGGATCAGTAACGTAAACACTGCCAATGCTGGAAATTGACATTTCATGATCTGAAAAAATTGACACGCCATTGCTGCCCGCAATGCTGATCCTTGCGTGACTATTTGCAGGCAGATCAATGTCGCTAAGTGTCCTGCCAGAAGTAGAAGCAGGGCTTATCGTAAACTGCACGCGTTGCTTTTCCACTTGAACACCATGTTCGCTGCAGGATTGTATAATTAAACCGAAGGCAAATAGCCACACCGTTAGAATGGCGTTTTTGTAAAGATTACCCATACCAGTATTGTTTGCCCTGGGAAAAGCGAAATTAGTGCCGTTTCAAGGAGGTGCATTCTTTTTACTCAGGAAAGAATAACGCTGTTCCACTGCTTTGAAATTGTAGAATTAAATAACCGATAAAAAGCTATAATCGACTATGAATAAACATAGGCAGAGGTTAAATACCATCCTTTAAAGTTTAAGTCAGCCGAGGTAAATGTTGCCGCCTGATCGATAAATACTTGAATAATTGTAACTATTGTTCTTAACTTAAGTATAAGTCAAAGGTCATGATGTGCATGATCTGGATTCACCTTTCCGCCACGAACTATGATTAAAAATTACTTCCTCATCGCTTTCCGTAACCTGATGAAACGGAAAGTATACTCGTTCATTAATATTTTCGGATTAGCGATCGGTGTTGCCGTCTGCATGGTGATCCTTAAGTATGTAGACTTTGAACTCAGCTACGATCAATATCATAAGAATACAGCGAACA
>CBQWHS010000222.1:0-6735 GCA_967728665.1 uncultured Chryseosolibacter sp.
ACTTTTTCAACAGGCAACTTTTTTCCTTTTTTATCGAATGCTGTTAACTCAACAACATATCGTCCGTAATCTGCAATGGCATATGTGCCCGGGACAATTTTTGGTAAATAAAATGTTGCTTCGTTTGAAGAAATGCTTGGTGGTTTCAATTCAACATAGAGTCTGTCGTCAACCACTTTCGTCAAATCGACAGTGTATTGATAGGCGTTGTTTTTGTTCGCTTGTCCAAATACAAAGGTCGCGCTAGAGAAGACAAATACGAACAATAGCGTTCTGAAATGCATAGTTTTTTAAAATTAGGGAACGAAGTTATAGTTATTTTGTTGGCTAATTAATATTTTAATTGTTTCACCTGCATAAATACTGAAAAAGACGTGAAGAAAACGGTTATAATCGGAGCGACAACAAACCCTGGAAGGTATGCTTACCTCGCAGCAAGCATGCTATCCAATTATAGTCATGATATTGTTCCTGTGGGGTTGAAAAAAGGGGCGGTGTTCGGCAAAGAAATTCTTGACATTCTTAGCAAACCACCTGTTACGGATGTCGACACCGTAACACTTTACATTGGTCCACAACGCCAGCCTGAATATTATAAATACATTCTCGGAATGAAACCGAAACGAATCATCTTTAACCCAGGTACTGAAAATCAAGAATTCGAACGCATGGCGGAGGCACACGGCGTTGAGACTGTCGAAGGATGTACACTCGTGATGTTGCGGACCGGTCAGTATTGAAATTTATTTTTTCAACACGCCAACAAGCAGAATCTTCCACGCACCTTTATCTTTTTCGAGCACACGGATCTCAACTTGCAATGGTCCGGTAACACCATCTGTGATGAGTCGTTGTTTAAAGCGTGCATAGGCTCCGTTGTTGTATACTTTTATGTCCTGCCACGTACGTTCAATTTGAATATTCGCAGGTTTTGTTGTCACGAAGTAATCATTGAATCCAACTTCAATTGCATTCCATCCTTCGTAATAGTTTATGCCTTCACTATCGGCGTACGACCAATATGCTGATGGAGCATGAATCCAACAATCCATCCACCCCTGGCGATCCACAGCGAAAAAAGCTTTCGTCTCCTTTTCTATCAGGGTCTTGATCGCCTCAACGTCTGGTTTCTCCGCCTTCGTTTTATCTCCTGACTTTTGGCCTTGGGCAGGTTTCTCTTTTTTTGCTGGATTTGCATTCTGACCACAAACGATCAGCATCGGGAACACAAATAAAAACAGGATTAAAATATTATTTTTCATGGCACTGGAACGGGTTAAATGGTGACTAACCTAATTTACTGAAATTGATGCAATTTCAATCGAATTCGAAGGACTTTTATCCCGCAAAAAGTGTTAGGGAAACATCTAACCAACCTTGCCTCATTGTGTTGAACCGGGCACTTCGGAAACATGCACATAAACATCCCGCTTGCGTAAATCTTCAACCTTGTCAGAAATAAATTTGCGAGTTGGCGCACTCCAAGGGTTATTTTCAAGGACCAATATTTTGAGATTAGGAAAGTCCAGTATTTTTTCAGGCAACTCCGTAAGTTGATTCTTGCCAAGGTTTAATTCCTGTAGGTTAGTCAACCACACAATGGATGATGGAAGTGTCTTGATATAATTTCTATTAACGCGGAGGAATCTCAAATTTGTCATTTCGCCAATATGTTCTGGCAAAGATGTTATTCTATTATCCCACACATAAAGTCCATCAAGTGACTTTAACTCATTAATATTTTCAGGCAACGATACCAGCTTGTTGTAGGACAAGTAGAGGCTGCGAAGATTTTTCCATTGCGTGAATTCAGGATCAAGTGTCTCAATTTGGTTATAGAACAAATCGATCTCACGCAAAGAAGAAAGACCATACACGGCCTTTGGAATTGCCTTCAGCTGATTTTTGTAAAAAGAGAGATGTTCCAGCTTTGTCAATTTCCCGATGCGTGGACTTACACTTTCAACTTTGTTTGTGTTGAATGTCAATTTCTTAAGGTTTGCAAACTTTGAGATCTTTCGAGGTACATGCACAATTGGATTGAACTGAAGTAAGAGCTGATCAAGATAGGGATGTTTCTTGATCGAGCCTTTCATCGTAAGTTGATTTCGTTGAAGGTGCAGTTCCTTCAGATTTTTATTGTGTCGACCCCCGTTTGGAAATTTCTTTAAGTCGTTTTCTGACAAATCAAGATTCGTCATTGCTTTTAGATTCTTGTACGACTTTGGAAATTTCTTTGGATCGTTGCCCCGTAGCACCAATGTCTTTATCGTTGTATTCTCCGCTAGCGATAATGCTTTCTTAGGGCGATTGTTGTAAATGTAAACCGTCTGTAATTCCCGAAACTGGTCTAATTCAACTGGTAAAACATCGAAAGTTGTATTGATAAATTCTATGTACTGAAGGTTTTTGCAGTCCAGAAGGTATTGTGGAAATTGATTTCCTTCATAGATGCTCAATTTTTTTACAATACTTCGGTCTGACATTTTTGCAACGCTGTCGGCAGTGAGATAGTCTCGGCTTGGATAAAATACTTTTCTAAAACCTATGATAGCGTCTTGGTATAATTTCGAGCGAAGTTGAAAGATACTATCGAGCTGTCTGCGGCCGCTTTGGGACGTGGCAAGACGTTCGACTTCGGCGTCTAGATCCGCGATCCTGATTGAGTCGTTTTGAGATCGCCATATGGGAACATTTTGTTGTCCGTACTTTTTCTCTCCCTTGATAGAGCCGTTTTTGATTATCATCTGACCTTGTGCAAAAAGCGATATGCATTTAGCGAAAACAAGGCATAAAATCAGAGGCATTTTTTTCATGAAGAGGTGGTTTACTATTAAAGCTAAGACACCGAAAACGTCAAAGCAACTGGTTGCTTTTTGTCCAAAAAAATAAGGTCAAAATACTTCCATTTTTCACCGCTAAAATTGCTGTGAACCCTTGAAAATGCTGTATTTTTGACGGTTTTAAACCCTTAAAATGAGCGAAAATAAAGGTCATGTTCCCGCTGATTACTCAGCCAGTAATATTCAGGTTTTAGAAGGTTTGGAAGCCGTAAGAAAACGGCCGGCCATGTACATTGGAGATATTGGTGTTAAAGGGCTTCATCACCTCGTTTGGGAAGTAGTTGACAACTCGATAGATGAGGCGTTGGCGGGTTATTGCGATAAGATTCTGGTCACGATCAATGAAGACAATTCTGTTCTCGTTGAAGACAACGGCCGCGGAATTCCAACCGACATGCATGAGAAGGAAAAGCGTTCTGCACTTGAAGTTGTTATGACTGTGTTACACGCCGGTGGAAAATTTGACAAGAACACATACAAAGTTTCTGGAGGACTTCACGGTGTCGGCGTATCCTGCGTGAATGCCCTGTCAGAAATGTTGAAGGCAACGATTTACCGTGAAGGAAAAACATTTGAACAGGAATATGAGCGTGGCAATCCTCAATATCCTGTTCGTGTTGTCGGGGATTCATCGCGCAGAGGAACTTCAATTCATTTTAAACCCGATAGACAAATTTTCACGGTTATCGACTACAACTATGAAACCGTAGCAACACGCTTACGCGAATTATGTTTTTTGAATCCTGGAATACGAATCGAACTCTCCGATCTTCGTGAAAAAGATGAGAAAGGTGAGCCAAGAAAAGATTCATTTTTCTCCGAAGGGGGCTTACGCGAATTTGTTGAGTATATCGACATGACACGCGAGAAGCTTATTCCCGAGCCGATTTACATGGAGAATGACAAGTCGGAAATTCCTGTCCAGGTGGCGTTGAGTTACAATACTTCATTCAGTGAAAATTTGATTTCCTACGTGAATAACATCAACACACATGAAGGCGGAACACACGTAGCTGGTTTTCGAAGAGCGTTGACAAGAACATTAAAAGCTTATGCCGATAAATCCGGGTTACTTGAAAAAGCAAAAGTTGACATCAGTGGTGATGATTTTCGCGAGGGCTTAACCGCAGTAATTTCCGTAAAAGTTGCAGAACCACAGTTTGAAGGACAAACAAAAACAAAGCTCGGCAACTCTGACGTGATGGGCGCGGTTGATCAGGCCGTGAGCGAAGTGTTGAATAATTTCCTAGAGGAACATCCGAAAGAAGCGAAGCTCATCGTCAACAAAGTTATCCTGGCTGCACAAGCCCGTATCGCGGCGCGTAAGGCGCGCGAGATGGTTCAACGTAAAAACGTTTTGACAGGCAGCGGATTGCCAGGCAAACTGGCGGACTGTTCCAGCACCGATCCAAGCATCTGTGAAGTGTACCTTGTAGAGGGCGATTCAGCAGGAGGATCAGCAAAGCAGGGACGTGATAGAAATTTTCAGGCAATTTTACCGTTGCGTGGAAAAATATTGAACGTTGAAAAAGCACAGGAACATAAAATTTACGAGAACGAAGAAATCAAGAATATCATCACCGCGCTTGGCGTTTCATTCGGCACTATTGACGATGAAAAGGGATTGAACATGAACAAGCTTCGTTATCACAAGATCATTATCATGACCGATGCGGACGTTGATGGAAGTCACATTCGTACGTTGATCCTGACATTCTTTTTCAGGTACATGAAAGAGCTGATTGAAAATGGTTACGTGTATATCGCGTTGCCACCGTTGTACCTGGTGAAAAAAGGCAAGGAAGAACGCTATTGCTGGACGGAGGAAGAACGCGAGGCGATTGTACGGGAACTCTCTGGCGGCAAAGAGGATTCCGTCGGCATTCAACGCTATAAAGGACTTGGAGAAATGAACCCTGAACAGCTTTGGACAACGACCATGGATCCAGCCAAGCGTTCATTGAAGCAAGTAAGCATCGAGTCGGCAGCAGAGGCAGATCACCTTTTCTCCATGCTTATGGGAGATGAGGTTGCTCCCCGCAGGGAATTTATCGAAAAGAATGCCCGCTACGCCCGCATTGACATTTAATTTCGGGATCAATTTTTTAACCTCTCACAAGTTAATCTTATAGCGAAACATGACCGAAGCAGTTCTTTCCATCGATAAAATCTCTCAGCAGATTGCCGAAAGTAACTACGTGAGTCGTGACTTGAGTTGGCTTCAATTCAATTATCGTGTACTCGATCAGGCAAAACATATTGATCGCAGTATTTTTGACAGGTTAAAATTTCTTTCGATCACCGCATCCAACCTGGATGAATTTTGCACTATTCGGCTTGGCAGCTTATACAATTACATCGACTATGGTAAAGAGCGATTTGACTATAACGGTCTGCGCGAAGAACCTTTCCGGCGATTACTACTTGCTGAAACGCAACGGTTCTATCGCGATCAAAACGATTACTATGTAAAAAAACTGAAGCCACTTTTTCAGCAGAATGGTTTCATCATTGCCAGTTACGATGATCTGTCGATTGAAAGTATCCAACGTGTGAATGAATATTTCTATCACACGATCTTTCCAATGCTAACGCCAATGGTATTCGACACGTACCATACGTTCCCGGTTTTGATGAACAATCGCTTGTTGCTGGGGGTCGTTACGAAAAATCCAACAGATAACCAGAACCAGTTAAAAGTTTCATTTGTTCAAGTGCCTCAAAATCTTCCAAGGTTTTATGAGATTGTGACTGATGATGGAATTCAATTTGTGCCCATTGAAGATATCATTCGCAACAACATTCATCATTTATTTCGGAATGTTGAGATCGCGAGCACAAACCTTTTCAGAATTAACCGTAATGGTGATTTTACGCTGGAAGAAAGTGAAGACATTGAATCAAATTTCCTTGAAGATCTGAAGCGGAAAATAAAAACCCGCCGAAGTGGACGCGTTGTGCGATTGGAAGTTGAAGAGAATCCGGACCAATGGATGATGAGATTGCTCAAGATCCAATGGGACCTCGATGATCATAACATCTTTCAGGTTTCGAAAGAGAGTATGATTGACTTTAGCGGCCTGACACAGATCGTAAGCCATAAAGAATTTAAAACGAAACGCGCCCAACGGCACGATCCGATAAAGCCGTTGAATTTTCCCGAGCTTGGCACGAGAGATCTTTTCGATGTATTGAAGGAACGTGATATTCTTTTGCATCATCCTTATAATTCCATGGAGGCTGTGCTGGAGCTTGTCGAAAAGGCTGCCGATGATCCGTATGTTTTGTCCATCAAAATCACCATATACAGAGTTGCAAAGGAATCCCGTATAACAGCTGCGTTATTGAAGGCGGCCGAGAATGGGAAACACGTTTCAGTTCTTTTTGAAGTCAAGGCGCGTTTTGATGAAGAAAATAACCTTCGTGAAGCACAACGTCTTCAAAAGGCCGGATGTTTTGTGATCTATGGGGTGGGCAATTTAAAAACGCACACGAAGCTTTTATTGATTGTGCGTAAAGAAGACGACGATAAAGTCTACCGTTATGTACATCTTTCAAGCGGTAACTATAATGAAACTACCTCAAGGCTATACGTTGATATCGGCTTACTAACTACGAGAGAAGCTTATGCCCAGGATGTTTCAGAGTTTTTCAACGTTATCACGGGCCACTCACAGCCATCTACATACAGGAACTTGATCACATCTCCACGTGATATGCGGATTCAGTTGTGCAACCTCATTCAGAAGGAAGCATTGAATGCACAGAATGGAATACCTAGTGGCGTAGTGATAAAATTAAATTCGCTTCAGGATAAGGAATTCATCGACACGCTTTATGTTGCATCCCAGGCTGGCGTAAAAATTAAGTTGATCGTTCGCGGCATGTGTTG
>CBQWHS010000223.1:0-6732 GCA_967728665.1 uncultured Chryseosolibacter sp.
CCCATTTTCCTTTCCAGAACCACCAGTTGTCATCATTCGCCTGACCATTCAATTCACCTTCACCGGTAATGGCAATGTTCTCCTGCTCAAAAGCATAAATCAAAGGAGAATAATTCATCAGCTCAATCGCTTCAAAGCGTGTGTACACTTGGGGTAAATATTTTTTTGTATCGCGACTAAACAAAATAACAGCATCCTTTGACACATGCAGATTAACATTACTAAGCAGGTGAATCGCACCGGTCGAAAACTTTCCAGCAGGAACAACCACTCTTCCTCCACCAGCCTCATGACACGCTTTAATTGCTTTTTGAAAAGCTTCAGTGCAATCTCCGATGCCATCGTTCAATGCACCATATGTTGTGATCAAGAAATCTTTTTTTGGGAAAGTCGGAGCTTTAATTCTCGTTAGTATCACATCAGCTTCCTTCCAGGAATCGGCTGGTTGTCCTATAGATGCACCAGAACTTACAGCAAGCAGAATGAGCGCAAGCCAATATATTTTTGAATTCTCCATTGTTTCAATTATGTATCGATTTTTCAATTCTGAACCAATCCACATCCATATAGCCAGAGTCATTTATCTGGATTGGACGAGTGCAGAAGAATCCAAGCTTCGCGCCAATCCATTTTCCGGGCGCTGCTGTAAACGGTTCCCCTGCTGTGATGAACTTTTGTCCGTCTGTGCTATAACTGAAGCTACACACTGCACCCTTCTCAACCGTTACTCGAAAATAAAAAGTTGAAGCACTTGACAAACCTACAACTGTTTCGGTTTCAGTCGTATTCTCCACAGCATTTTTGCAAACTGAGTAAACAATTTGAATTCCTTCCCGGGTATTTTTTAATCCAAGAGAAGTATAGCTGAGTCCCATAACGATCACGCCTGCTTTTTCACTTTCAATTTTTGCATTCGGTTTAAAAGAGAGCTTTGTTGTCGCGATGAATTCTTCTGCAGGAAATTTCTGCATCAGCACATTTGGAGTACTCCACAGATTCTTACTTGTTTCTGGAATTTGCTGAGAATACAAACGAATCGTTCCTTGAGCAGAATTCATAAAAGCCCAAGCTGTCTGAGGGTTTGCTTGCCATTGCCACTGAAGACCAAGAGAAGTGGAATTAAATTCATCGCTTTCTAGTGGGGTTGACAACGGAAATGTCTTTCCAACATTAGGTTTCTTAAAAGTCATCACTGGCTCGCCCTTTTCACCCCCTTTGTCAACTCCGATTACAGGCCAGTCGTTGATCCATTTCATTGGTTGTAAATGAACAACACGTCCATATGCCCCCTTGTCCTGGAAATGCAAAAACCAATCTTCACCTGCTTGTGTATCCACCCATGCACCCTGGTGTGGACCATTCACAAATGTTGTACCTTGATCCATCACAATTTTTCTCTCGTATGGACCGTAAATATTTTTTGACCTAAGCACCAACTGCCATCCTGTAGCAACACCTCCTGCCGGAGCAAAGATGTAATAGTATCCATTACGCTTATGAAACTTCGGACCTTCAATGGTTTGGTCTAATTCATGACCGTCATAAATAATTTTACCTTCATCAATTACTTTGTCGCCATCATTATTGAGTTGCTTAATGATGATGATACTTTTAATGCCGGCCCGGCTTCCCGCGAAAGCATGTACTAAATAATTTTTGCCGTCTTCATCCCACAACGGGCAAGGATCGATTAGCCCTTTACCGCCTTGCACAAGTATTGGTTCGCTCCATGGACCTTTAGGATCTTTTGCTTTCGTTAGATAAACGCCAAAGTCAGGATCAGGATAATAAATATAATATTCATTATTATGATAGCGAATCGCAGGCGCCCACACCCCGTTGCCATGTTGCGTTTTTTCGAAATGCTCAATCGGCACTTGTCGTTTTAATGCATGACCTATTAATGTCCAGTTTACCAAATCTTTTGAATGAAGGATGGGAAGTCCTGGCACTGCATTAAAACTTGACGAAGTCATATAAAAGTCATCACCTACTCGGATTGCATCAGGATCAGAATAGTCAGCATGCAACACCGGATTTTTATAAGTACCGTTTCCCAGATCGGAGACCCAGGATTGTGAAAGTGATTGAGCGGAAATTTTATCGCACGAAACGATCAGCATTAAAATGACAACAGCCGATGTGATTTTACATTCCCTCATACTTCCAATTATCGGATGATATCCTTTACAATCTCATTCAGATAAATTTCAAGATTTACGTATTGACTAGTTGCGGGTTTTGATTGACCATCCGACGGATCATTGCTGTTCAGATTACGTTTCTTCTCCCAACGGTCGGGCATACCATCGCTATCAGTATCCGGTTCCGGAGATGATGAGTTCAGAAGAGGCCATCCGCCAACATCTTTCTGCGAATCAATTATTCCATTTTTATTTTTTCCGAAAGAAGCAGTTCCCTTGCAAACCTCTTTAATTACTCGTTCATCTGTTGCATCACGTCGCAAACTTGCTCCTGCATATTTTGTGACGGCATCAAATGCTTCTTTTGCCGATTGGTCAAATATGAATTCTACTTCGAAAGGCGTTATCGCCTTAGCAGAATCACGATCAGTTGACTTTACTCCTCCCTGCCAGTTGTCAGCAGAAATGCTTTGACTGCCATCCATGATATTTCCTTGAACAAAGAATTTGCCGTAAGGTGAAGATGGGTTGAGCATCCAGATGTTTTTTGACTTAGTAGCGGGTCCAGGTTTGTAATAATTATTTACAACATTATATCTTCCGCGTTCACCACCATACGTGTTGTTGCTGGCCCAATTATAAATTACGTTATTTCTAAAATCGACAAGTTCGTCTGGTGAGTTCGGTGTTGTAGAAGATCCACTAAAACGCGGCAGCCGACTTATATGATGTGCCAGCAAGTTATGATGAAAGCTTGCGCCTGTTCCACCCCAGATTCCACCGTAACCATGTTCCCCCTTTGAATGAACGGATTTATTCAAACTCTCCGAGATGATGCACCACTGCATTGTGAAATTTTTATTTCGATAAAAGGAAGCACATTCATCCGTAGCCCAGCTAATGGAACAGTGATCTATGATGATATTTTCTCCGTTCTTCGTTCCACCAAAAGCATCACTCTCAATTCCGGCATTGTCGCCAAGCCGAAATCGCAGAAATCGGATGATCACGTTATTCGCCTGCACAGTCACCGGATAGTTCTGAATACAAATTCCGTCACCCGGAGCGGATTGTCCTGCAATTGTTACGTCACCGTTATGAATTGTTATTGCAGATTTCAGTTCTATGTTTCCGGAAACAGCAAAGAGAATTGTGCGAGGTTCTTTCCTTTTTATTGCTTCGCGAAAACTTCCCGAACCGTCATCGTTCAGGTTTGTTACTATATAAACCTTTCCTCCTCTTCCCCCTGTTGTATATTTTCCAAAACCCTCTGCACCAGGAAATGCCAGTATCTTATCCTGTGCTTGTGTTCTTAAACAAATCAATAACAACAGGCAAAAAATTAATTGTCTCATCATTTTCATTTCTTCACTGGGGCTTTCACTATTCTGCTTGCAAGCTCAAGTTTAAGATTCCTGACTTCGTTCAACACGATCTGCGCCATCTTTCTGGCGCCCAACTCACTAAAATGGGTGTTGTCCTCTTTGCCATCTGGGTAGTTCGGATGCTCACCAGGCTGAAGTTGAAGAAATAACAATTTAGATTTCTCTTCACCGAACTCCTGAAGAAGTTCGCGACTTAATTTATCCAAATCAATCAGCGGAACATTTTGCTCCTTTGCTACTTCTACTACAAGTTTAGAATATTCCGGATGGGTCTCCTGAATTTTTCCATCGATAAATTTTCTGCGCGTAACAGGTGTCAGCAATACAGGGTTGGATTTCTTTGCCCGGGTTTCTGTGATAAATTTTCTTAGATTCTTTTTATAATCTTCAGGTGTGGTATATCGGCCGACTTTCTCTTTCACTTCGTCATTGTGACCAAATTGAACGAACACGTAATCGCCAGGTTTTAAATTTTCGGCAATCGGTTGCCAGAGATTTTCAGCAATAAAGCTACTCGTACTCCTTCCGTTTTTTGCACGGTTATCGACCACAACGGTTGAATCAAACATAATCGAGAAAGGCATGCCCCAACCGGTTTCGGGATAAGCTGACACTGCTTTGTTTGCAATAGTCGAATCGCCAACGAGATAAACGGTAGTCTTGTTCGGGTTGGTGAATGTCGAACCAATCAGCAAAAAGCAAATCGAGATATATTTCATGCTCATGACTTCCTATAATGAAACATCTTCTTTAGAAAATTTGTACTGTTCATAACAACTTTAAATGAATCACTGGAAAAAAATGTCAGTTAAGAGAAAAGATGTGTTCGCGTCACACCTTTTCAATTTATGATTTATTGTCTCCATCTCGGATCACCAACTTGACTGTCTTTTAACGTTTGATTGGACAATGTAAAGTTTCCGTTTGCTGCATTGGTAAAACCTGGATCCAACGTTTTGTGCGTTCCTGAATTATCAACCTTGAGACCAGCGATTACTTCAACCGTTGCGTCATAAAAGCGTTGTGCGTTGAAATAGTTATTGTTCGTGCATGCAGGTTGAGAAGTGGAAGCTTGATTGGTGTAGATGCCTGTCGACTGAGCAATAAGTGTATTTTTCACGGTTACGGCATTGGCATTAAATCGAACATACGTGATTCTTCTTGTCGATGTCAGATTGTTTGAAACACCATAAAGAGTACAGTGGTCAATCAACAGAGTAGATGTTAAACCGGTTCCACTGAATCCCGCGGTTGGAGCAACTCCATCAAGCCTGACAAAGTCGCGCGCAGGTGTACACGTGTCGAAAGTGCTGTTAGTAATTGTTATGTTACCAACATATGTATTTCTAAAATCAATAAAATCTCCACCGGTCGTTAAGATGTCAGTCATGATACAATTATCAATAGTAACAGAAGCAACTTTGGTCGCTGAAAGATTTGCAGTGATCAACGAGCGAGTAAAATCATGAATAGAACAACCAATGATGTTGAGTGATCCATAGAGCAAGCTTGCCGTATTATACTTGAAAACATCAAGGAGAAGGGCATCTCCAGTCAAGTTCAAATCTCTTAATTCTACTGCTCCTGCTCCCCCTTCCAGATTGAATTGAACGTGGAGTGTCGGTTTGTTGTACGGGTATAGTCCCTTCATTGATATTGATTTGTTAATAACGATCGTGGCACCTTTATTCACTAAGTAGTCGCCAGGAAACAAAACAAGCACAGCACCTGGTGCGGCGGCTGCAATAACTGCATTCAGGTCATCTTCTGCGTGAACTGCTGTAGCATTTCCAATATCGATGAGTGTTTTAAATTGAATAGAACCGCGCTGCTTTGTTCCTTTACGCAACGTCACTGTGTAATCAATTTCGCCCGTCAATCCCGTTATCGTAGCAACACCTGCAGCTTTTTCGTCGGCTGTGATCTGTCTTTCTTTATTTCCGGGGTTAATAATAAAATGAGTTACCTCACTGTTAGCCGGCCAACGTAACGTTGCTTTCACCGCGCCGATGTCACCATCCTTCACAGGAAGAAATATATTTTCTAATTCAGTCATTATTGTAACCGTTGACCATTTAGAATCCTCAACGCCACTGGCGCTTACGGCCTTCACGCGTGCTGAGTAGCGCGTCTGTCCATCGAAGACTTGTTGCAATGGCAACTGATTAGGAGCTACGGTAACTGTCCTTATAATATTCGTGAATTCAAGACTGTCTTCGCTGAACTCCACGACATACGAACTCGCATCACTACGAACGTTCCAGTTTAGTTCAATGGTAGTCAGGCTTCTGATTTTGGCCGTTAGTTCCGTTGGCGAGAATGCCCTGCTCAATTGAACTTCTTCAATGATCGGATCGCCGAGGTCTTCACAAGAGAAGCAACTGATTGAAAAGATCGCGATCAAAAAGCTAATGTGGATATATTTATTTTTCATTGTGATCGATTAATTAGTAACCATAATCATTGACGAGTTGCCCATTACTTCCATCGAGGAATATCTGCCAGATCGGCCAGAATTGTCTTTGGTCAGGATCTCCGGTATAAAGTGATTCTATTTTTGAATTGACAAGCTGTGCCGCGCTCACATAATTAACCGCTGTATAACCGGCCCCAGGATTCGTAGTCTCGCCTCTGTTGAGGCCATAGATCACGAGCGATTCACCATTGCTTGCGTACTTGTAATAAAGCGTTGCCGGCACATTAGCATACTCTCCTGTCCTGTCACGAAGGCTATACATCTTCGCTTTTGCTTCGCTAAGTTTTGACTTCAGAAGGTTCCAGCGAATCAGCGCTTGTTTGCGTTCCATCTCTCCGCAGAATTCAAACTTGTTTTCGTTAACAATGGCATTGAACATGGCTTCCTTCGTTCCTAATGCATTCACATATGAGTCTACTTTTTCACTCCAGTCAGTCGATTTAAATGCACGTTGACGAATCATTTTCAAGTACGGAGCTGCAGCGCCCGGACCTTCAAGTTCGTTGGCGATCTCCGCTGCCATCAGCACTACTTCCGCATATCGCATGTAAAGTTTATTCACGCCGTCATCATTTGTCGACGTTACTCTCCTTTTCATCCATTCATATCTGTACTTGCCAAAGGCCCACGTGTTCAGCGGAGTTAATTGTTGTTTCGATATTCCAGATACATCAGCTGTTCCCCATTCGTATGGAACACAGGTAATATCTCTTCTGGTGTCTTTCAC
>CBQWHS010000224.1:0-6724 GCA_967728665.1 uncultured Chryseosolibacter sp.
ATCTAAAAGAAATTAACCAACGCGAATTCGAACAGATGGTTCGAAACGGTGACGTTCGCAAAGTCACACTGATTAAAAATCAAGAACTCGTTGAAGTAACGCTAAAATCAGAAGCACTTCAGAATGCAAAATATCGGCAGGATATAAGTGAAGGTCCATTGGGTGCAAACACTGCCGGCCCACATTATAAGATGCGGATCACCTCCATCGATCGGTTCGATGAAAAGTATGAGGAATTAACCACCAAAATTGATGATGCGAACAAGCCGGAGTTTAACGCACAGAACAAAGAAGATTACTTCAGTGTGTTCATCCAGTGGGGATTTTTATTCCTCTTGCTATTTGGATTCTGGATGCTGATGCGAAGAATGACTGGTGGTGGTGGACCGGGAGGACAAATCTTCAACATTGGGAAATCAAAAGCTGCATTGTTTGATGCAGAGAATAAAGTAAAAATCACCTTTGAAGATGTTGCCGGTCTTGATGAGGCAAAAGAAGAAGTAAAAGAAATTGTAGACTTCCTTAAGAATCCAGGAAAGTTCACAAAACTCGGTGGCAAAATTCCTAAAGGCGCGTTGCTGGTGGGACCTCCCGGAACTGGTAAGACGTTGCTTGCTAAAGCAGTTGCCGGTGAAGCGGCTGTACCATTCTTTTCTTTATCGGGTTCCGATTTCGTAGAAATGTTTGTAGGTGTTGGAGCAGCGCGTGTTCGTGATTTGTTCAAACAAGCAAAAGAAAAAGCTCCTTGTATTGTATTCATTGATGAAATTGATGCCATTGGTCGCTCACGTGGCCGCGGACAGCTCCCTGGAGCAAACGATGAACGTGAAAACACATTGAACTCGTTGCTTGTTGAAATGGATGGTTTTGCTACCGATTCAGGTGTGATCATTCTTGCAGCAACCAACCGACCTGATGTTTTGGATTCGGCGTTGTTGCGTCCAGGTCGTTTTGATAGACAAATCAGTATCGACAAACCGGATATTGTTGGCCGTGAACATATTTTCAAAGTTCACTTGAAGCCAATCAAGTTGGATCCAACTGTAGACGTGAAAAAACTTTCAGCACAGACTCCTGGTTTTGCCGGAGCTGAAATCGCCAACGTGTGTAATGAGGCTGCACTGATAGCAGCTCGCAGAGATAAGAAAGCCGTTGAGATGCAAGATTTCCAGGATGCGATTGATCGCGTGATTGGTGGTCTTGAGAAAAAAAACAAAATCATTTCGCCGGAAGAGAAAAAGATCGTTGCGTTTCACGAAGCAGGTCACGCTGTCGCGGGATGGTTCCTCGAGCACGCTGATCCATTGGTGAAAGTAAGTATCGTTCCTCGCGGTGTTGCTGCGTTGGGATATGCACAGTACTTGCCTAAAGAACAGTTCTTATATCAGACCGATCAGATGATTGACGAAATGTGTATGGCATTTGGTGGCCGCGCGGCAGAAGAACTTGTGTTCGGAAAAATTTCTACCGGAGCCTTGAGTGACCTTGAACGGATCACCAAAATGGCCTACGGAATGGTGACGATCTATGGTATGAATAAGGAAATTGGAAACATGTCGTACTACGACTCCAAGCAAGCTGACTACTCATTCCAGAAACCATATTCAGATGCTACCGCGGAAAAGATCGATAAAGAAGTTCGCGGTATTATTGATCACGCTTATCAAAGAACATTATCGTTGTTGCATAAGCATCGTCAATACCTTGATGTGATTGCTAAAGAGTTGTTAGAAAAAGAAATCTTATTTCAATCTGACTTAGAGCGCTTGATCGGAAAACGTCCTTTCGAAAAACCGACAACGTATCAGCAATTCACAAATGGTCATGGCAAGTATGAGCAGAAACAACAAGAAGCAGAGCAACCTGGAGTGGATACTCCTCCAACCCTCGAAGGTGAAAAACCAGACACGGTAGGACGGTAATCAAACCCAGGAGATAATATAGTGGAAGCCCGGTCAGTTCGATCGGGCTTTTTTGTTTTTCAAATGCGATAACCGCAGAGAAAAAGGCCAAGAAGCGCAAAGAAATCTTGTCATTTAATAATTGGTCCACTTCGACAATTATTCATTTTCTACATTGACCGCAAATGCAACGAGATGGATGAAAATGAACTCAGCAATATTATTATTGGATGTGCAATCAAAGTGCATGCATCACTTGGCCCAGGATTACTAGAATCCGCTTATCAAGAATGCCTTTACTTTGAACTTCAGCAAGCGAAGTTAAAAGTGGAAAAGGAAAAAGCTTTGCCGTTGACTTATGCGGAAGTTAAATTAGACTGTGGCTATCGAATCGATTTTTTTATTGAGAAAAAAGTCATCGTTGAAATTAAGGCAGTTCAGTTGCTAAGTGACATTCACCTGGCTCAGGTTCTTACATATTTGAAACTTACGAATTGCCGTCTTGGATTGCTTATTAACTTCAACGTCACAATGTTAAAAACTGGAATAAGGAGAGTTGTCAACAACTTAAAAGAGTAACAAAAAAAATCTTTGCGCTTCTTGGTATTTCCTCTGCGGTTAAAAGGGATTTCACCTCTGGTTTCGAATCCGTCTCTTTCGTTAGAGAAACTCATCGTTGAGGTTTAAGCTATTCTATTGCTTAGTGCATTCATCTGGCTCATGTTTTTTACGTATTTGAAACTTACGAATTGCCGTCTTGGACTTATCAACTTCAATGTCAAAATGTTAAAAAAATTCTTTGCGCTTCTTGGGATTTCCTTTGCAGTTAAACGGGATTCACTCCGCCCTTTATGAGCTTTGCTACCAAATCTCTATTTTTGAAGGTTGGCGCTGACTTCACTTGCAAACTGAACTCTGGCGCTGGCACATAAGCCCAGATGCCACACACGATATCTTCACTCAACAACAAAAAAATCTACTTCGCATCGGACTTTCATTTGGGCGTTCCTGACCACGCCGCAAGTCTAGTTCGCGAAAAGCAGATTGTTGCCTGGCTGGATTCAATTAAGCATGACGCTCACAGCATTTATCTGCTAGGTGATATTTTCGATTTCTGGTTCGAATACAGATACACAATCCCCAAAGGCTACATCCGACTTCTTGGAAAAATTGCCGAGATCCGCGATTCAGGGGTTCCAATTTATTTTTTCACCGGAAACCACGATATGTGGATGTTCAATTATTTCCCTGACGAACTTGGAATTCCAATTTTTCGCGAACCTCAACTCCTTAATGTCGGATCACAAAAACTTTTGATCGGACACGGCGATGGACTGGGTCCTGGCGATATCACGTACAAGTTCCTCAAGAAATTCTTTAACAGTGAAGTTTGCCAGTGGCTTTTTGCGAGACTACATCCGAACCTTGGAATTTATATTGCCAACACTTGGTCACAAAAAAGCAGGATTGCCAATCTCAAGCGTGAAGAAAAATTCCAGGGGGAAGAAGGAGAATTCCTTTGGGTCTATTGTCGCGAATTGGAAAAAGATCAACATCACGATTTTTATATTTTTGGACATCGTCATTTACCGCTGAATCTAAAAGTGAACGAGAAAAGTTCATACATCAATCTTGGAGAGTGGGTCCATTTCAAAACGTACGCAACCTATGACGGCACGAATGTTGAACTGAAAACATTCAACCCGGAACAACACTCATGAAAAAAGTAATTCCGTTTTTATTTATTTGTCTGTCGGTCTCATCTTTTGGACAACAGAAAATCAAAACAATTGAAGTTAGTGATACAATCGTATACGCCACAGTAGATCGTCCAGGAGATTTTTATCTGGTAACAAAGCAAGGTCAAATTCAAAAGTATGATAAAGATGGGAAGCTCATCATTGTCTATCGGCATAAAGGAGCTCCTACCCTTTTCGATCCGCGCGATGGTTCACGGCTGTTCGCATATTATCGCGATCATCAGGAATACGATTATTACAATCCTTCTTTTGAAACGACAGCCTCCTATCACATCGACTCCGCTTTTGCAATTCAACCCTGGTTGATTTGCCCTTCTGGTGATCTAAAACTTTGGGTGCTTGATAAAGTCGACAATAGTCTGAAAAAGTTAAATGCGAAACACACGGAAGTGGAAATTGAAGTATTGATTGACACTGCACTAATTGAGAAGGCTACGATTTTTCCGACAATCCGCGATTATCAGAACTTCGTATTTCTATTGGATCCAAGAAAGGGCATTCATATTTTCAATGGGATTGGAAAACACATCAAAACTATTCCCGAAAGGAACGTGGACTACTTCAATTTTCTAGGTGAGGAAATATATTTCAAGAGAAAATCAGAACTCATCTTCACCGATCTATTTTCAACCGAGACAAGATCAATTCCAATCCCTGGCAATCCGAGGTTTGTCGTGCTTACTGATGAGCGGATGTTCCTGGTGAATCACAATTCGGTCGACATTCTGTTATTTAAACCTTAATGAGATCGCTCGTTAAAATTTCTGTTCATTTTTGAACATATTTGTACAATCAAGGACAAGGGTGTTCGCCGAAAGGCACAAATCAGCTCAGATTCGCTGTTGGCACAGTATTTCCTTAAAAGCGTGTTTAACCTAAATCTTAATTTCAAGTGACTCAGGAAGGCGGTAAAATTTTAATGATTGATGACGATGAGGATGTCCTTCTCGCGGCCAAGATGCTTCTCAAAAAACAGGGACATCATGTGATCATCGAAAAGAATCCTAACAAGATTCCTTTCCTATTAAACAATGACACCTACGATGTAATTCTGTTGGATATGAATTTCAGCAAAGACATTACAAGTGGCAAAGAGGGATTTCATTGGCTTGGGCAGATTTTGGAGAAAGATCCTAATGCAGTTGTGATCTTAATTACCGCGTTCGGTGATGTGGAGATGGCAGTGCGGGCATTGAAACTAGGCGCAACGGATTTCATTCTCAAACCATGGCAGAATGAAAAACTTGTTGCCACCATATCAACGGCCATTCGCTTAAAGCAATCGTATAACCAGGTTGATAAATTGAAGAAGGCGAAGGAAATGTTGGAAGAGCAAATCAGCAAACCCTTCGGAGAAATAATTGGGCAAAGCACCGCGATTAAAGAAGTGTTTTCACTGATTGATAAAGTTGCCAAAACAGACGCGAATGTTTTGATACTTGGTGAGAATGGAACCGGAAAAGAATTGATTGCACGCGCGATTCACCAGCGATCGCTTCGAAAAGATAACAGCTTTGTTTCAGTCGATATGGGTGCAATCACCGAAACACTTTTCGAGAGTGAATTATTCGGACATAAAAAAGGTGCATTCACGGATGCCCGAGAAGACAGACCGGGAAGATTTGAGCTGGCTAACGGAGGAACTTTATTTCTGGATGAGATTGGAAATCTAAGCATGGCATTGCAAAGCAAATTACTAAGTGCACTCCAATCACGACTAACTACACGCGTTGGCTCTAATCAAGCTATCCCGGTAGACATTCGGTTGATTTGTGCTACGAATATGCCGCTGCACAAAATGGTTCAGGAAGGAACATTCCGCCAGGATTTACTTTATCGAATCAATACAGTGGAAATTCATGTTCCGCCATTGAGCGATCGTGTTGAAGATATTCCTATGCTAGCTCAGCACTACTTGCAATACTATGCGAAGAAATATCACAAGCAGGTAAGCAACATTGCTCCAGAGGCGATGGATAAATTGAAGCGATATGCCTGGCCTGGTAATATCAGGGAATTGCAGCACTCCATTGAGCGTGCCGTAATCATGACGGACTCAAATTCCCTCCAGGAAACCGACTTCTTACTGAGTCGCTCGTTATCAACTGCAAATTCAAATACGCTGAATCTTGATGAAGTTGAAAAGTCAGCCATTGCCAAAGCGTTGCAGATGCACAACGGAAATATTTCAAAAGCTGCAGATGAACTTGGCTTAACCCGTGCGTCACTCTATCGCAGGATGGAAAAGTATGGACTTTAATTGGAGATCGAATTGGCGGTCACCGGTAATGCCCCGGGTGGCAATACTGTCTGCTACGATATTCCTCGCTTGTTTCTTCGCCTTCTCGAAAGGTGACTGGTTTTATTCTCTCCTTTTTTTTGTCATTAGCGGCTATCAGATAAAATTACTTATTGAATATCTTGATCGCTCGAATGTAAACATTGCTTCTTTCCTCGACTCAATTCGTTTTGATGATCTCTCCTACTCTTTTAAAACTGAAAGTGATGATCCGGTAGTACAGCGACTTCATAAAGAATTAAATGAAGCAATGCTGAAGCTTCGGAACGCAAGACGAGAAAAAGATTCGGAATTTCTCTTTTTCAAAAACATCGTCATGCACGTTGGGATCGGGCTGATCATTTTTAAAGAAGATGGAAAAATAGAGATCTTCAATAGCGCGGCCCGTAAACTTCTTAAAATAAACCGCGCTGAAAACATCAGTGACCTGAAAGAAGTTAGCGAGACCCTCGTCAATGTTTTTCAAAAACTAAAAACCGGAGGTCGCGAATTATTGCGACTGAAAATTGGTGACGATCTTTTTCAGCTTTCGATTTATGCAATTGAATTGACCCTTCGCGGGGAAAACGTAAAACTCATCTCCATACAAAATATCCAAAGCGAACTGGAAGAAAAAGAAATGGAAGCGTGGCAGAACCTGGTTCGTGTTCTTACACATGAGATCATGAATTCGGTGACACCCATCTCCTCGCTCGCCGGAATCGTGGAGGATGAACTGAAGCAACACATGGAGTCGCAACAGACGGGACCATTAACACAAGAAC
>CBQWHS010000225.1:0-6707 GCA_967728665.1 uncultured Chryseosolibacter sp.
AGTCTGCCATGCGTTAGTTGATTTTTAAATCTTTGATATAACCTTCAACAAGATCTTTTTGAGACTTATCGTTGGCGAGATTTTTCTTCATCAGCTTCTCAGCGATATCTAATGCGAAAAGAGAAACTTGGGTTCTTACTTCTTTCATCGCAGCCTGTTTTTCAATATTGATCGCTGCTTTCGCATCCGCAATAATTTTGTCACTGGCTTTCTTTGCATCTGCTTGTGCTTCATCCTTCATCCGGTTGGAAATATCGCGCGCTTCACGAAGAATTTTTTCGCGTTCCTCGCGTGCATCGCGCAGCAATTTTTCGTTATCGGACTTTAATTGTGACATTTCCAGTCTTGCTTTCTCTGCTGTATCAAGGGCATCCTGAATGGAACGTTCCCGATCCTTTAAAGAATTGATGATTGGCTTCCATGCCAGTTTTGACAACAAGAAAAATAACAGCACAAATATGATGAGCTGCCAAATGATGAGTCCCGTGCCGGGGGTAAGAAGTTCCATATATTTTTATCCTATTGTTTCAACGTGAAAAATCCTGCCCGGCCAAGTGCCAAAGGCAGGATTTGAAAAAAACTTAAAAACCTGCTGCAGGCTTAATCGTAGCTATCAGCAGACAGATCACAAGGGCGAAAAGCGCAGCCACCTCGATAAGAGCGGCAATGATCAACATCGCACCTTGAATCTTACCAGAAGCTTCAGGTTGACGTGCCATACCTTCCATCGCTGAGCCACCAATGCGACCGATACCAATTCCAGCGCCAATTGCAGCCAGACCGGCACCGATACCTGCACCCATGATTCCATAGCTGATGTCTAACAAAATTGCTAATAACATAAAGTTTAAAATAGTTAAGTGAAACAAGCCTTTACAAACTACAAGTGTTGAAATGACGAGTGACGAATCATTGCCTTCAACTTCTTCTTTATTTGGAAAGGATATCTTTATTTAACGATCACAAATTCATCACTTGCAATCGTGAATTTTAAGTTCCTTAATGATGATCGTGATCTGCGATGGCCATGCCGATATACAGCGATGAAAACAACGTGAACACATATGCCTGGATTCCTGCCACCAGCAACTCAATCAAACTGATAAATAAAACCATTACGGTCGAGCCCGCACCAACCCAGACGCTCTTGAAAATAAAGGCAAGGCAGATCAAACTTAATAACACGATGTGCCCTGCAGTGACCGCCACAAAAAGACGAACCATTAATGACAGGGGCTTTGTAAATAATCCTAAGATCTCAACCGGTAAAATGATGAAGCGTATTGGAAGCGGAACACCCGGTGTCCAGAAGATGTGCGACCAGTAGGCTTTGTTTGCACTGATGTTGGTGATTAAAAATGTTAGAATCGCAAGAGTGAAAGTCACTGCGATATTCCCAGTCAAATTTCCTGCACCAGGAAGAAGTCCTAATAAATTTCCAAACAAGATGAAGAAGAATAACGTCAGCATGTATGGCAAAAACTTGCCGTAATGATGGCCAATGTTCGGCTTCACTACTTCATCGCGAACAAAAACAATGATCGGTTCGAAAAAGGATTGAATGCCACTTGGCGCTTTGCCCTTATTCTTTTCATATGATCTTGCTACAGCAATAAAAATCAGAAGTAGTAAGGCAGCATTCAGCAGCAACATGGCCACGTTCTTAGTAATTGAAAGATCGAAAACCTTTTTGCCTGATTCTGCTATATAAATTTTATTGTGATCGAGCTTATAGCCGTTGTGTTCTCTTATTTGATGGTGTTCATCATAAAAATTAGACGAAGAGAAAACATCTAATCCACGCTCCGATGAATAGACAATTACCGGGAGAAAAATGGTACCATAATGTCCGTCTGCAATGTGCCAGATGTGATCATCCATAACGTGGTGAAGAATAACCTCGCTAGCATTAAATTCTTCCGTCACTTCACCACCCTCTGAAGCCTTAATGGAGGTAGTAAATAGAAGTGAAAATACGACTGTTAAAAGGAGCGAAAATCGTCTGGAAATCTGAGAGAATGCGGTCATTTCGGCTGTTTTTGCTCGGTTTTTGAATCCGACCGCAAAGGTATTAATTCTGACTCCACAAAAAAATGTTTTGAAAATTTTTTGGGCTGAATCAAAGCCCGGATTTCCGCGTGATTTTCCTGTATAAAAAGCCAACCTCGATGCCGGTAAAAATGAAGTAAATGATCATGAAAAAAAGAACGTTTTGAAAAGCGCCAGCCCGATCCTTTAACACAATCAAAAAAATGTAAGCGCAATATGCAATCAGTTTCACAACAATGCTCGCCAAGTAGATTTGGAGAAAATATGCTTGCAGTGTTGGTTTACTGAGGTAAAAAAATATTGCAATAGTTACTACGGAAACGAGGATAAGGGTTTGAAGATAAAAGCTTGGGCGAACTAATAAATGAAGGCTCTCACCAAACAATACTAATCCCAAAAACAGGAGCGAGCATAGAAAAATAGTGAGAACGAATTTGATCAAACTATTCCCGGTTTAGAGATTTGTAAACCTGATACATTGTTCCTCCGAATCCCACCAGCCCTAAAATCATCATGAACACTGGGAGTTTTAAATCCAGCCAATGGTCTATTTTGTATCCAATCCAGCCGCATATTCCAATGGCGGCCAACAGTTGAACAGCCAAGCCGCTGTATTTAAGATAGCTGCTATATTGACTTGACTTCTTGTTGTGTGGGGAGGGATCGGCTGAGTCCGCCATGTTCGGTTATTTTAATTTCTTTAACTGCTGCACCCATTTTGCAACTACCGTTAAAAACCGCGCCCGGCTCAACCACCAGTTTACCAGTGAATATATCTCCGTTTACTACCGCAGTAGCTTTCAACACAAGTAAATCGGCAACTTCAATTCTACCCTTTACCTCGCCTTCAATGTCGGCGTTCTGCGAAGTAATATTACCTGCGACTTGAGAAGAGGGGCCGAGTGCAACCTTCGACTTTGACTTAATGTTGCCCGTAACTTTTCCTTCGATACGGATATTGCCATACGTTTCAACATTGCCTTCAAGAAAAGTACCTTTCCCAATGGTGTTGCTTGAATTACTGATTTCTTCAGCTACGCGTTTTTCTTCTTTGGAAGTGAACATAATGTATAGTTTAAAAAGTGACGAATTCCTCTGGGTTTAGCGAGCTGCCATTGTACCACATTTCAAAATGTAAATGCGGCCCGTTTGTCATCTCTCCGCTATTGCCAACGATAGAGATTATTTCACCTGCGTTAACAAAAGTACCAAGTTTTTTATATAGTTCCGCATTGTGCTTATATACGGAGATAAGGTTTGGCCTGTGTTGTATCATCAACACATAACCTTCATTTTGTGTCCAGTCAGAAAAAATGACTGTTCCATCGGCGATGCTCTTAACAGGTTCATTTGATTTTGCAACAACGTCAATACCGAAATGTCCCTTCTTCACATTATATCGGTCAGAAACAAAGCCAGAAATAGGAGAGAAGAAAAACGTTTCCCGAAGATCGCGGTTATTGCTGTTGGCTAATGTGATCAAAGACAAATCAGATTTTTCAAAGTCCTTTCTGAATGCCGAATCTGTTGAAGCAATATTTAATGAAGTTGGTTTTGCAAGAGGCTCAGCTTCGCCTTTCATAATCTCCATTGGATCTTTAAAATCACTGGTGTCTCCACTTAACACACGTTGAAAATTTGAGATGAACCGATCTTTACGATCAACTTCAAGCGCTAGTGAATCTACCTTCAATGCAAGTCCATACAGCTGTTGATTCAGAACCATTTGCTCGTATTTTGGATCAAACCATTTTTCAAGAACGGTCTCTACCAAAAACAAACTGATAAATAAGAAGACGACAAAAATGATGACAGAAAAAAGAATGATTTTGCTATAAGTGAAAGCGACACTCGTTCTCTCAGCAAAATTTTCTTCATTGCGGATGATCAGCAAGTAACGATTATTGAGCCAGCTGGATAATGTTTTCTTTAGTCTCATTGTGCTCTTTCACATATTGCAACCAGAGACTTAAAAGGTGCTACCTTCCGACAATCTATGGTTAGGCTTTTTAATTGACCGATTTTTTACAAAATTAGATATTCTGCATCATTATAATATGGAAATTGGCTTTTTTGCGTTTCTGTGTAGGTTAATCGCGACCATTTGAGAAATTCCATTACATACCTCCTGGCACTTACTACGGCAGTTATTGCCGCTTCATGCTCCTCCGAGAAAAATACTTGGACAAGTAAAGCATATCATAATACGACAGCCCACTTCAATGGTTATTTCTACGCTAACGAAGAAATCAAAAAAGTTGAGGCTACAATCGCCAAAAGTCAGGTCGATGATTACAACCGGGTTCTACGATTATTTCCAACCTTTGACACAGCACTTGCAAAGGGTTACGACAAGGAAATTCAGGAAGCTGTAAAGATGGCGTCTATCGCAATTCAACGTCACCCAAACAGCAAATGGGTTGATGATGCCTATATACTTGTTGGCAAAGCCCGCCATTATTCGTTAGACTGGGGAAATGCTATTCAAACATTTAAGCATGTCAATACTAAAAGTAAGGACAAACACGCCCGGCATCTGGCTATCATTAATCTGATTCGCACATATACCGAACATAAAGAGTTTAACAACGCAAAGGCGGCAATTGATTTTCTTGAAAAAGCGAAATTGAATAACGTCAACAAGAAAAAATTCAATCTCGAAAAAGCATACTACTATCAAACCATCAACGATCTCGACCAAATGGTTCGAAGTCTCACTAATGCTGATCCTTTGCTAAAGCGAAATGATAGCCGTGGAAGAATATACTTTATTATCGGACAGGTCTATCAGAAGCTTGGCTTCGAAGCCGAAGCATACAATTATTATAAAAAGTGTATTGGCACTAATCCGGAATATGAAGTCGATTTTTATGCGCGACTTTATATGGCGCAGGTAACAGAGATTTCCCGAAGTCGCGACATAACAGCAGCACGCAAATCGTTTCGAAAACTTTTGTCTGATTCAAAAAATAAAGAGTTTGTAGATAAGATCTATTATGAGATGGGCGTGTTTGAATTCAAACAAAAGAATCTGCCCGAGGCAATTGAGAATTATAATTTGTCTGTGAGGAGGGGCAACAACAAGAAAATTGATGGCGAAGCCTACCTGAGGCTTGGCGAAATCTATTACGACACGCTGCGCAACTACGAATTGTCAGCTGCGTATTACGACAGCGCCATAACTTCTTTACCATCCGATTATGAAAACTACGCTGCCATAAAATCACGACAGGAAATTCTAGATGAATTTGTGACACACCTCAAAACAATTCAATGGCAGGATAGTTTGCTGAAATTGTCTGAGATGGATTCCGTTACAATTCATGCTTCTGTCGATTCCCTGCTATCAAAGAAATTAAGGGATGAGAAAGTGCGATCATCAAAAAAGAAAAAGCGGGACCGAATTGAAATTAACAGTAGCGAGTCTTCAATTTTTGCTAACAATGATGATAATGGCAACAACGCTGTTGATCAAAATTCGGATTGGTATTTTCGTAATCCATCCGCAATGTCGATTGGCCGCACCGAATTTATCAGCAAATGGGGCAACATTAAACTAGAAGACAATTGGCGAAGATCTCAACGTCAAGCCGCGGGAATTCAGTCGGTGGTCACAGCGCCGGATTCAACGTCTACACCAACAAGTCAAACGGACGGCTCTGCCAATGCTCCCAATCCGGTCGAAGCAGAATTCGCAAAATTATATTCTCAAATTCCGAGAACCGATGACGCTAAGAAAGAAGCTCGCACAAAGATAGAAGAGGCATACTTGAAACTCGGCGATATTTATTATTTCAAATTACAAGAAATAAAATACGCGGCTGAGACTTACAAAACGCTTTTGAACAGATTTCCCGAGAGCGAACATGAGCCAGAAGTTCTCTATGCACTTTATCTTATTTACAAGGATTCTGATGCTTCGCAAGCTGAAGGCTATGCCAACATCTTAAAGAAAAAATATCCCAACACAACGTTTGCAAAAATTCTTGTGAATCCAGACTATCTACAGGAATCGAGTCTCACGACAGAAAAGCAAAAAGCGTTGTACAAAATCGCCTACGATTGGTTTGAAAAAGACAGCCTGACGCTGGCCACCGGAACATTAGCGCAAGCTATCGCCATGGGTGAAACTTCATTTACACCAACCATGAATTTGTTTTCAATCTTGATAGCCGGCAAGACTGAGGACATCTCAAAATATCAATATCAACTGGAGCAATTCGTGAAAACATACGAATCAGATCCCCTCTCAGCCTACGCCAGCAAATTGCTCGCAGCGTCAAGGGAGTTTCAAAAAACTGAAGAAAAGAGGAAAGGAATTCAGTTCATAAAATCGTTCGAGGAGCCTCACTACTTTGTGATGATATATAAAAGGTCAGCAAAGATGGACGCGCTTGCCACCGGCGAATTGGAGAAGTTCAATGAAGGGCATTTCAAAGATCTGACTCTGAAAACAAGTAATTTGATTTTTAGCGACGACTACGCAATCACTTTTGTTGCCGATCTTAATGGACTTAAGTCAGCCAAAGATTATTATGAGACCTTTATCGAAAAGCTGCCAACTTTAACCAAGCTTCAAAGCCAGAAATTCGATAGTTTTGTCATTACGAAAGACAATTTCGATATTTTTTACAGAACAAAAGGTCTTGATGAATACA
>CBQWHS010000226.1:0-6701 GCA_967728665.1 uncultured Chryseosolibacter sp.
CAATCTATGGATTTATTGCATCGCTGGTGTTGTTCACGGCAATACAGGCGCAAGCGCAGATTCAGCTTGCTGTGGGATTAAAAGCGGGACCGAATTTCGCCAAGATCAACTCCGATGCATCCGCGACAGAAAATTATAAAAGCAGAACCGGATTTCATGGTGGTGCTTTTGTACTGATCAAAGCAACAAAAATTGGAATTCAGCCTGAGATACTGTTCTCTCAGCAAGGATCAAAAGTGACGATCAATAATCAGAACTATGAATCCAATTTTAGTTACATCAACATTCCAATCATTATTAAACTGTACACGGTGGCGGGTATCAACTTGCAGGCTGGTCCTCAATTCGGTTTTGTGAATAGTGCGGAAGCGCCTGTATTGAGTTCTGCGATAAATCAGACGTACACAGTTCAGGACGTTAAGGATCAGGCCAAGGGCAGTGATTTCACTTTAGCACTTGGTGCTGGATGGGATTTGCCTTTTGGTTTAACAATCGATGCTCGTTATAACCTTGGTCTTTCGAAGATCTATGACAAGGCTCCAACGACACAAACAGCCAACGCTAAAAACCAGGTCATCCAGGTTTCAGTGGGTTACAAAATCTTTAAGATTGGAAAGTAAGTCACGCTATCAAAGTGAAAAAGCCATCCATTATCGGGTGGCTTTTTTTATTGTCGAATATTTTCGGAAGGTTATTCTACTACAATCAGGTAATAATTTTTCTTTCCTTTCTGAGCAAGCAAATAACGATTCTGCAACAATGAATAGGCAGGTTTTGCATTTCCATCATCAACTTTAGCCTTATTGATGTACACACCACCTCCCTGGATCATTTTACGAGCTTCGCCTTTCGAAGGGAAAATAGTGTTGTTAGTTGAAGCAGAAAGCAAATCTGTTACTGATGCTGCCGCGTCCAAATCGCTTTGAGTGATTTTAATTTGTGGAACACCCTCGAAGACTGATAACAACGTGTCCTCATCAAGGCTTTGGAGTTCTTCTGTTGTGGAATTTCCAAACAAAATATTAGATGCCTTGATCGCATTTTCGTAATCTGATAATGAGTGAACGCGCACTGTGATGTCTTTCGCCAACACCTGTTGAAGTTTTCGAAGATGAGGTGCTGCTGAATGCTCCACGATCAAACTTTCAATTTCCTCTTTTGTAAATTGTGTAAAGATCTTGATAGAACCAGCAGCGTCTTCGTCGGAAATATTTAGCCAGTATTGATAAAATTTATACGGTGAAGTTTTCTTTGCATCGAGCCATACGTTTCCGCCTTCGGTTTTCCCGAACTTGGTTCCATCTGCTTTCGTGATCAGCTTCGTTGTGAGCGCAAATGCTTCGCCTTCGGTTTTTCGCCGGATAAGTTCTGTACCGGTAACGATATTGCCCCACTGGTCCGAACCTCCCATTTGAAGCTTGCAGTTCTTGTTTTTATACAGCCAATAAAAGTCGTATCCCTGCACTAACTGATAGGTGAATTCCGTGAATGACAGACCTGAATCAAGTCTCTTCTGCACCGAATCTTTTGACATCATGTAGTTCACCGTAATGTGTTTTCCAACATCGCGGATGAAATCGAGAAAACTAAACTCTTTAAACCAATCGTAATTATTTACGACTTCGGCTGCATTTGCGCCGGAGAAGTCGAGAAACTTTTCGAGTTGTTTTTTGACGCATGATTCATTGTGACGAAGCACATCTTCCGACAAAAGATTTCGTTCCGCGGATTTGCCGGAAGGATCTCCGACCATCCCGGTAGCACCACCAACAAGTGCGAACGGTTTATGCCCTGCTTTTTGAAAATTTAACAAGGTCATGATCTGCGTTAGGTGTCCGATATGCAGCGAGTCCGCTGTGGGATCAAATCCGATATAGCCGCAAGTAGCTTCCTTATTTAAAAGTTCCTCGGTACCCGGCATGATGTCGTGCAAAATTCCGCGCCAGCGCAGTTCTTCAATAAAATTCTTTTTCATGATCTGGAATGAACCGCAAATATAACAGTAGGCCGAACAATTTGTAATTCAAATTTCCAGTCATGACTATTTGACCCGAAAGAATTCATTGGCCGCCGTTGAAGTACGATTGATGTTTACCTTGATCTGCCTGCTTGGTGCGTTAAGAACAAAATCCTGAATAGTCTCAACTATGTCGGTATCGATAAACTCTGACCCGCCACCGTCAATCACTAGTGCTGATCCGGCAGGAATACTTTCAAATGTTTTTCGCAGCAGCGCTTTGTTCAGAAACGACACGTCTTTATTGAGCCTCAGCACATACGTGTTGGCATCGTTGGAAACGGTAATAGCTTTCTGAAAATTTGTTTTTAAAACATAAAATAAGCCTACTGCTATCCCAATAAAAATTCCGATAAGCAGGTTGGTCACCAGTATAGCAATGATGGTAACCATGAAGGGGACAAACTGATCCCAGCCTTTGCGAAACATTTGTTTGAAAAGTTCGGGCTTTGTCAATTTATAACCGGTGACCATGAGTATTGCTGCCAGGGATGAAAAAGGGATTAGATTCAGAACGGATGGCATCAGCATCACAGCCGAAAGTAGCAACGCCCCGTGCAAAATGCTGGAAAGTTTGGTCCGGGCACCTGCGTTGATGTTTGCTGAAGTCCTCACGATAACGGCAGTGATAGGAAGTCCTCCGAGCATTCCAGAGACTACGTTGCCCAGGCCTTGTGATCTTAGTTCTCTATTTAAAGGTGTGATGCGTTTGAACGGGTCAAGTCTGTCTGCTGCCTCAATGCTTAACAAACTTTCGAGGCTTGCCACCAATCCCAGCGTCAACGCGATCACATAGATTTGCGGGTTCAAAAATTGTTTCCAATCGGGAAACACCATCTGCCCGAAAAAGTCTCCCGCGAGAGGGAGCGTAACAAAATGTTCCCGATCGATGGATAAAAAAGGTATCCCTGTTGCAAACAACCAATTCAACATTATGCCAATGACAACCACTACGAGCGGCCCGGGTATGAATTGAAATATTTTGTTGTTTCTGATAAATGGTTTCTCCCACATCATCATCACAACGATTGAAAGACTACATATGACAATGGCTCCCGGCGTGATGTAATAAAACGCATTGATGATTTCAGTAAATGTGTTTTCGCCATCGCCCTGGAAAAAATCTTCATCGCCCTCGAAATCTCTATCGTACCCCAAAGCATGAGGAATTTGTTTGAGGATTAATATGAGGCCAATGGCACAGAGCATTCCCTTGATGACGGAGACGGGAAAAAAGTGGCCGATCGTCCCAGCACGAAGAAGTCCAAGAATGATTTGAAATAAACCGCCGAGTATAACCGCACAAAGAAATGCCTGGTAACTTCCAAGCTGCGTAATAGCGCTTAACACAATGGTTGTGAGGCCCGCAGCAGGACCGCTCACGCTCAGACTGGAACCGCTGGCAAATCCGATTACTAATCCGCCAACAACGCCAGCAATTATACCAGACAACATGGGCGCTCCGGATGCAAGGGCAATACCCAGACACAATGGTAATGCGACCAACATTACAACAAGACTGGAGGGAATATCATATCGAAGATGCCCAAACGGGTTTGAAATATTTCTCATAAAAAATTTTGAATGGATTTAAATAGAGGCAGCGATGATGCCTTCAAAAAAAAAGAAAAAATGCTAGCAGGAAAGGCTATGAAATTCGAGGAGGCGGTGTGGCGATTTCGAAGATACTCTGGCTTGCGGCCGCAAAATTTATAACAGTGATCTTTTTTGTTCCTGCGGAAATAACGTTGGACTTATAAACACAAAGGGCCGCAAAATGTATATCAAATCCTGTTTCAAAGTTTTCTTCTCCGGATTCATTCAGTCCGTCACCTTCTTCTTCCATACTTCCAGCCAGAACCTTCACCAGGTTTTCAAGTACTTCGATGTTGTGGTTATGAAGTTTTAAAAATGCAACCTCACTGAGAAAAAAACTCATGTTGAGAAACACCACGGCGGTTGCCAAGGCAACAATACGGGAAATGACTGTGGTACGAAGCACTTTCATGAGGTCGTAAAACTAAGTTATTTTTTAAAATGAGGCCAATTTGTTTTCTTGTCGATCAATAACCACTAATCCCGCCATGAAACAACCGGACGCATTGAACCAGGTAGCCGAATTCCACAAAACATTTAAACATCCAATTCTTGATAAGCCTTCGATTCCCTCTGAAGATCGATGCAAGCTTCGTGTTGCTTTGATTGCAGAAGAGTTAAAGGAGTTGGAGGTCGCCATATTGGAAAAAGATATTGTTGAAATAGCAGATGCGTTGTGCGACATTCAATATGTGTTGTCTGGCGCTATTCTTGAATTCGGCCTTGGCGAAAAATTTAAAGAATTGTTTGAAGAAGTTCAGCGTTCGAACATGAGCAAGGCGTGTACCTCAGAAGATGAGGCTCAAAAAACAGTTGAGCATTATCGCCATAAAGATGGAACAGAATGTTACTACCGCCAGGAGGGTGACAAATGGCTTGTCTATCGGAAATCGGATAATAAAACAATTAAGTCGGTTGGTTACAGCCCTACTAACCTTCAAAAAATTATCGAACGGGCTTAATTCCTATACATAAAACTCGAATTGGAAAACAGCATCGTGACCTTTGAGTTGTAAGGGATTGATCGCAATAATTGATGAGTCGTTATAGGCTTTTATAAACTCTATCCTGCTGATTCTTAATTTGCTTTGGCCCGGCTTGATCCGATGATATTGCATCCGCCCGCTTTGGTTTGCGGTAGCAGTATATATGAACTCATATTTGAGCGGAATAGGCGAGGGGATATAGCGCATAAAGTCTTAGCTGTAATTGTGGCGGAATTCAACCGTTAAAAACCGGTTTAGCCTGGCGCTATATTGCGTCACGAGCGTATATGCCTGCTCTGGAATAAATCCATTTCCCCGCATGCTTTCCATCATTGAAATCAACTTTTGCAATTGAAAACGTACCTGTTCAGAATTTCGGCAGTCAGCGGGCCTAATGACGCTCGTAGCCACGAAGGCCTTGAATTCCATTTCCTGGTTCTTGCGTTCAAATTCGCTCATAAATTGTGCAATAATACACAATTATAGCAAAATATTGCCTTTATATGGATAATTATGAGTGCAATAATACACGTTTTAGAAACGTTGATAATTCCAAAGCGCCATGAAACTGTTGTGATAAGTTCTCGAACCCGATTGGCTTAAAATTGGTGATGGCTCTAAAGGGAGTTCTTTGTGACCCAATATCGGAAGGCTATGATTCCTTTTGCAACTGTGCTAAGGCGTGTAAGATCGCGCTTACTATATCGTGGTAACACAAGTTTATTAAGCCGTGCTAAAATTTTAAATAGTGACTTTTTCATTTCAAAATTAAAGCCGTTACAATTCGTTTAAATATTTATATTTAAAATTCATTTAACCAAAATTATGGAAAATTTTAATCCCAGTCCTTTTCTTGTCGCGTGGCACAAAGCAATGTTAATAGGGGCGATTGTGATGTTCGTTGCTGGTGTTGCGTTTTACTTTTTTCATTTAATCAAAATTTCAGTCATCGCCAGTTACAAAGGCAAATTTGACTACATCAGCAGACGTGAGATTAAAAATCTTGAAATAATTTTCATCCTGTTTGCCGTTGGTGTGGCCATGCTCATCAATCGATATGGAATGGATAACATCGAGGAGATGGGAGTTTGGTTTTTTGTTCGCCTTTTCATTTCCGTTGCCGGAGGTACACTTGTTGGATATATCGCATTCCTTATTCTTGAGTTCTATTACCCAAGTCGTGTCGACCGAAAATTAAAGAAATGGAGATACATGCCTCGCGTCAACCCAAAGACCGGTAACAAAATGAGATTGTTGGCCGAACACGAAGAAGATGTTCACCTCGATGCGGGTATGAAAGCAGAAGAGGACGTCTTTTCAATTGATTATGATGTTTGGATCGATGAACAAACAAATGACGTTCTGGTGGAAAAATATCAAGGACACTTGCAGGCACTTCAATGTGGTAACTGCGGATTTTATACCCTGAGAGTCGTTCGGGAAGAGATAACACAAGAGGCTACAGCCGATACTCCCGGGGAATTAATTAAGCATTACGAATGTTCTTATTGCAAATCTGTACGCGCCACTGCGTTCAAAATTTCCAACATGGAAAGTGAAGATTTCAGAAAGGAAAAGCACAAATTCCAAAAGAATAAAGACGTTGTAGTAATCAAGGTTGAAATTAAATCAGCAACCGGTAGTTCAAAATTCTATGAATTTGGCGATCTGGCACAGGCACAAAAGTTTTTGGCTGAAGTGGATGAAGAAAAGCGATAATTTCCGGTATTAAACTTGCGTGTATTTGAGTAACGCCGTTAAAACCCCGGCTGTCGGAATTTCGTTAGGTAAAAGAGAAGAAGATAATATGAAGAGACTATTGTTAATAAGCATTGTGCTAATTTCGATTGGCGCTTTCGCAGCCCCGGCTGACACCACTCAACTCAAGGCAAAACCTGTTTATGGAAAAGAGGCAAAAGTGATCGCCTACATCCTCGATAATAATCACTATCGAAAAATTTCACTCAACGATTCTTTGTCCTCTGTTATTCTCGATGGGTTTATTAAAACGTTGGACAACAACAAGGCATACTTCACACAAGAAGATCTCAAGTCTTTTGAGAAATATCGTTACATCGTGGACGACATGACACGCGCAGAAA
>CBQWHS010000227.1:0-6692 GCA_967728665.1 uncultured Chryseosolibacter sp.
CACAACGCCTTCACATCTTCCCAATACCTGGGATAAGATTTCCTTACAACAGCAGGATTTTCAAGTTCGACACGCATCAGCATCGATAATGGAGCAAAGGCCATGGCCATTCTATGATCTTTGTAGGTGTTGACGAAAACGTACTCCGGGAGTTTTGACGATGGAATCACGCGCCAATGTGCCGGATCATCTTCGATTAGATCAGCACCAATTTTTCTCAGTTCAGTTTGCAATGCAGCGATGCGATCGGTTTCTTTAATGCGCAAGCTCTCCAAACCGGTAAAGTAGCCTTTGATATTTTTTGCAGCACAAATTACAGCCACTGTTTGGGCCAGATCCGGGCAGTCCGTAAAATCCCATTGAATCTCTTCTTCTGGTGAAGCCTTTGTTAACTTCAACATACCGTTAATTATTTCGGACTTCACGCCCAGCGCTTTCATGTTGGCGATAGCCCTATCTCCTTGCAAAGAATTTAATTGAAGGTTTGGAAGGAATACTTCCGCCTTGCTCGCCAAGGCAACAAAAGCAAACCAATAGCTCGCAGCTGACCAATCCGATTCCACTGTGTGCTCGGCGGGTTTGTACGTTTGGCGAGCAACTGTAACGGTGTTGCCATTAAATTCAGCATCCACACCAAAGATCTTCATCAACGAAGCTGTCATGTTGATGTAGGGCTTGCTTCCGATTTTTCCTGTCAACTCCAGTGTCAGACCATTCGGCAATGCCGGCGCCACCATCATCAACGCAGAGATGAACTGTGAGCTAACATCACCCCGAATTTTAATCGAGCGCGTTTGCTGTGACGTAAATCCATTTATTCTGATCGGTGGGTATCCTTCTTTTTCGAGATAGTCAATGGAAACTCCTAACGAACGTAAGGCCTCGACTAAAATTCCTATCGGTCTTTCCTTCATTCGCGCAGAGCCAGTTAAAATCTTTTTCTGATTCGTGATGGAAAAATATGCAGTGAGAAAACGCATGGTGGTGCCGGCATCCTCAATGTCAATTTCATTCTCAGCTGAATTGATTCGTTTTAACATCAGCTGCGTATCATTCGCATCTGATAGGTTGTGTAGTTTGGAAGTTCCTCCGGCGAGAGCACTCAGGATAATTACCCGATTGCTAATGCTTTTTGACGATGGAAGTAGGGTAGCCGTACCGTGAACTTTCGTGCGTGCTTGAAGTGTGATGCTATCGTTCAATGAAACCAGTGATTAAGTCGGGCAAATTACATCACGAAAAAGATTTTTTTAGAACGTGATGAAACATTTTAGAGGATTTTGAAGTTATTTGTAATATGAGTACAACCAGCAAAATAGCAATCGGAGTTAGCTTGGCTTCCGGTGCTTTATTGGCAGCCTGGTTATTGACCGGTAGCCGTAAAGAGAAAACTAAAAAGTTAATTTCAAAAGGAACAGAGCGCATCAAGCAAACGCTCGTTAAGCCTGAGACTCGCGTCACAGACGATTCGGAAGTTCACTATTATGTCTAAGAAGATTGGTAAAATGTTAGAGCCCCTTTTACCTCTTCTTGGCTAATTTCACAATCCCAACGTGCTTTCCCAATCCCGTCCAGAAGCACACACAAAATCTTATTCTCCCTGTTCTTTTTGTCCTGCATTGCAAGTTCTGCAACTGTCCCCAGGTCTTCATTAGCAATCTTGATCTTGCCGAAAATCTTCAGAACGTATTCGGAAATCTGACCCAATTCTTCGTTTCTTAACAGACCACGCTTTTGAGCAATAAATGCCTCAGTAATCAAGCCTACGGCAATTGCTTCTCCGTGCATCACCTTTCTTCCGGAATTCAACAAATGGGTTTCCAATGCGTGCCCTATCGTATGGCCTGTGTTGAGAATCTTACGTAGACCTTTTTCGCGTGGATCTTTTGTCACCACATCAGCTTTGAATTCAACGGAATGCCGGATAAGTTTTTTCCAATCCTGCTGAGCCAGTGATTTCGTTCTGATTTCATTCCATAATTTCGGGTCTGAGATCAAGACGTGCTTAATGATTTCAGCAAATCCGGAACGCAATTCCGCCATTGGAAGGGTTTTCAGAAAACCATCGTGCAACAGGGTCATCGCAGGTAACTGGAATACGCCAATGTGATTTTTGAAATGATTGAAGTCAATGCCGAGTTTTCCACCGATGCTGGAATCGACTTGCGAAAGAAGTGTTGATGAAACTAAAATGAAATCAATTCCACGCTTGTAGGTGGCGGCACAAAATCCGCCCATATCACCGAGAACTCCTCCTCCAAGAATTACCAGCGCTGCATGGCGATCCAGTTGCTGGTCAGTAAGTGACTGCCAGATATGTTCGCATGTTTTCAAATTCTTGAATTCTTCTCCGGCTTTTACGGTGATTAATGAATGTGGCGGCAAAGCATCTTTAACGGCCGGATAACAAAACATGGAAGTGTTTTCGTCAACCAACACGCTCACCCTACTATAATTTTTCTGGTTGATAAATTCAGCAAGATCACTGGCCGGATTGGCAGAAAATACAATGTTGTCGGGCATCGGGTTTATGATAGATTATTCTGGAAAGTTATTAAAAACATGATGAATCTTAAGTGACCACGAGATTGTGAAATCGTTTTCGGTATCAAGAATTCCTCTTTCTATATTTGCGCACATTTTCGCCTATGGAATCGCGACCCAAAATCTCATTTGATGACACTGCCATTGCGTTTTCTTACAAGTCCAACGCAGAGTTGCGAAAAGCCAATTTCATTTTTTCACTTGTAAATCATCCTTGGATATCTTCGATGGCGACTGGGTTCACAAAGGTTGCACTCAATTTACATTTGCCGATCGAGGGCATTATCAGGGCCACCGCGTTCAATCATTTCTGCGGAGGAGTAAGCATCAACGATAGTCAGAACGTAATTGAAAAACTTGGCTCTTTTGGCGTAGGCACAATTCTCGATTATTCTGTTGAAGGTGAAAAGTCAGAGGAAGGTTTTGATAAGACATTACAAGAATTATTGCTGACGTTGGATAAAGCAAAAGGCTCGAAGCATATTCCGTTTTCTGTGTTTAAAGTTACCGGCCTTGCATCGTCTGAATTGCTTGAGAAAGTGCAGCAAAATGAAAAATTGTCTTTGGAAGAAATCGCTTCTTACGAGAAAATAAAAGCACGCGTTGATGCGATCTGCAGGAAAGCTTATGAATGCAAAATTCCAGTGCTGATTGATGCCGAGGAGACTTGGTTGCAAGAACCGATCGATACCATGGCGGACGATATGATGGCCAGGTACAATAAGGAAGAGGCTATCGTTTTCAATACCTATCAACTTTATCGCACGCAGTCATATTCAAATTTGCGCACCGCGCATAAAATGGCTGTCGATAATAACTACTATCTCGGAGCGAAACTGGTCCGTGGGGCTTATATGGAAAAGGAAAGGGAGCGCGCGCAGAAACTCGGATATCCGAGTCCAATCCAGGTTGACAAGTCCACAACGGATAAGGCGTTCAACGATGCCCTTGAATTTTGCATCCAGAACATTGACAAGATTTCCGTTATGTGTGGATCGCACAACGAGCAAAGCAATTTGTTCCTGACTGAATTGATGGACCGAAATGGTATTCAAAAAAACGACCGCAGAGTTTGGTTTGCGCAACTGTATGGCATGAGCGATAATATCTCATTCAACCTTGCCAAGGCTGGATACCTCGTTGCAAAATATGTTCCCTATGGTCCTGTTAGGTCGGTGATGCCTTATCTTTTTCGGAGAGCAAGTGAAAATACTTCTGTGGCGGGCCAAAGCAGCAGAGAACTGATATTGATCAAAAAAGAACTCCAAAGACGAAAGATTTAGAAAAACGCAGGTTTGTTAGCGAAGTCCAGGACAAATCCGAGCCCGGCAAGTACAGGTCTGGATTCCCGAAAAGGTAAAATAATTTCTATTTTCGCCCCTTAAATCCAAAGGAACGAATCCCAGGATTCAGAATAAACATCGTCATTATGCAACTGAGTGAACAGGAATCCATCCGCAGGCAAAGTAAGGCGGAACTTGAAAAGCTGGGGATCAATCCTTACCCGGCCGAATTGTTTGAAGTCAACGCGTCAGCGAAAGAGATCCTGGAGAAATTTGAATCTCAAAAGGAGAGCTATCAACAGATTTCTATTGCCGGTCGCATTATGAGTCGAAGAATTATGGGTTCAGCCGCTTTCGCGGAATTGCAGGACGAGACTGGAAGAATTCAAATCTATGTAAGGAGAGACGACATTTGTCTAACGGAGGATAAGACACTATACAATACTGTTTTCAAGAAATTGTTGGACATCGGTGATATCATTGGCGTAAAAGGATTCGGATTTACGACACAAACCGGAGAGATTTCAGTTCACGTAACCGAATTGAAAATTCTGGCTAAAGCATTGCGCCCACTTCCTATCGTTAAGGAATCAACGGATGAACAAGGCAACGTGATAAAACATGACGCCTTCACCGATCCGGAACATCGCTATCGCCAACGCTATGTTGATCTGGTAGTGAATCCGGAAGTACGCGACACATTCATTAAGCGGACGAAGCTTGTGAACTCAATGCGTGAATACCTCAATGCAAAGGATTACCTCGAGGTTGAAACTCCAATCCTGCAGCCTTTATATGGCGGTGCAGCCGCACGTCCTTTCAAAACGCATCACAACACGCTTGACATGACGTTGTATTTGCGTATAGCCAACGAGTTGTATTTAAAAAGATTGATCGTTGGTGGATTTAAAGGCGTTTACGAATTCTCTAAAGACTTTAGAAACGAGGGGATGTCGCGTTTTCACAATCCTGAGTTTACGCAGATAGAATTATATGTTGCCTACAAGGATTATTATTGGATGATGGACTTGGTGGAGGAAATGATTGAAAAAGCAGCCCTCGACCTTCACGGAAAGACTGAGATCCAGGTTGGTGATAAACTGATTGATTTTAAACGTCCATGGAAACGCTTCACCATGTTTGAAGCCATTCAGCATTTCACAGGAATTGATATTTCGGAAATGAACGAAGAACAACTTCGTGAAACATGTAAAAAATTGCATGTTCCGATGGACGAAACAATGGGAAAAGGGAAACTTATTGATCAAATTTTTGGTGAGAAGTGTGAGCAGAATTTGATTCAGCCAACATTTATAACAGATTATCCGATCGAGATGTCTCCGCTGGCGAAAAAACATCGTAGCAAACCGGGGCTGGTGGAAAGATTTGAAGCGATTTGTAACAGCAAAGAAATTGCAAATTCATTTTCGGAGTTGAACGATCCGATTGATCAACGTGAACGCTTTGAAGAGCAACTTGAACTCGGAAAGCGTGGTGACGAAGAAGCCATGACACTCGATGAAGATTTTCTTCGAGCATTGGAGTATGGAATGCCGCCAACAGCAGGGCTTGGAATTGGCATCGATAGACTTTCCATGATCATGACTAACTCACCTTCCATTCAAGACGTTTTGTTCTTCCCTCAAATGAGACCGGAGTCGAAAGAAGACCTTGCAAGTCAATCAACATTGGCTGTTAATCATCTAGAGGGTGTCCGGGAAGATCTAATTCCTGTTTTGCAGAAACTTGGCATCACTACAAAAGCACAGATGAAGGAAATGAAAGCTTCAAAACTTTTTAATGATGTCTGCGGGATGCGCAAAAAATTAAAGTTGGAGAATGTTCAAAACCCAACCCTTGAAGAAGTGGAAGGCTGGCTGAAATAAGACAAGAAGTAAGAATAACGAAATACAAGTACGAAGTAGTGCCGCTCCTCGTGCAGTTGCCTACATTAGTGAGCCGCACCAATTCGTCATTGAAATTTTTTATTTATTTACAGTTTGCTTTTCTTCCAGGAAATTCTTGAGCATGGTGCCCATAATCTCCGTCCAGCCTTGTACAAAATTTTTCTTTTCAAAATCTTTGCTGTCACGAGGGAAGCTTTCTATTCCTGAATGAGTAAGCTTGATCTTCGTTTTATTGAGATTCAGTTTCGTCAATTCAAATGTCACAAAAGAAATTCCGGCGTATCCATCATAGGCCCAGCTGTAAGTAAGTTTTTGCTCAGGGCGGACTTCAAGGATTTTGCATTTATGTAAATACTCCACTCCTTTTTCCGTTTTTCCAACGAAGCTGAATTCAAAACCAACAACAAGCTTAAACTCTTTGATATCAAAGTACCATTGCTTCATCGAACCCAGGTCAGTGATTGCTTTCCACACTAGCGTGATCGGTGCGTTGTATTCGCGTTCAACTACTATTGGACTTTCCATATCCATCAAATTATGCCGTTGCAAATTTCGCTTGATCGACTTCTGCTGATTTCCTTCGGTAAAAATAATATGCCCCCGCTGGCAACAATAGGAACGGTACCATGCCGAGCCACTCAGCTGGCGATGTGCTTACAGAAAAAACAGACCAGGTTGCACCGAGTAAATCATAAGTCAACCCAGCATACGCCCATTCTTTGATTCTTGGATAACCGGGGACAAGAATGCCAATGACGCCAAGCAATTTTGCCACACCGATGAATGGAATAAAATATTCAGGATAACCCAGCTTGCCGGATAAAAAGGCCACTGAATCAGCATTCACCATAATGTTTGGAATGGCAGAGAAAAGCATCAACGCTGCAAATAAGCCGTTGAAAACCCAGAAAAGAATTTTGATTTTTTTCATGATCGAAATTTTAAAAAAGTGAAACAA
>CBQWHS010000228.1:0-6688 GCA_967728665.1 uncultured Chryseosolibacter sp.
AGGGTAACTGGTAACGGGTTACTATAATTTTTTGAAGCAAAACTGAATAGCCCGAAAGAGTTGATCCCTGTCGCAGTTATTATTCCTGATTCCGATGACGGGGAAGACGAGTCGCAGGATGACGATGAAGGATCAATTACTGACGTGCTTAAAAGATTCCATTTATTTGTTGCGCTATTGAAACGCGCTATGAAGAGGTCCTGGGCTGCTCCGGTAGAAACATCTTTAATTTCGCTGGCGCAGGCGTCTTTCCAGTATAGGGAGAAATCTATTGTTGGTATTGTGCCGGTAGCAGATACTTGTAGATATTCTTTGCCACTTACATTGGAAAATGTTCCATCCGTGGCAAGAATAGAATACGGATTATTGAAATATTGAATGGTTATCACGGTTGTGTTGTCAGAGCCAGTTATGTTGGCAATTTTTTCTGGAGCCCATTTCCTCCCATCTCCAATCGGCAGGATCAGGTCATTTGCATTCGTACCGCCATTTTTTTTTACAGGGCCTGTAATGTAGCTTGATGTTGTGCCTTCACTTGTAGCGATGGCACCATTTGCGAAAGTGAATGTATTGACTGAACTGCTTGCAAGTATCCCGTTTAGCATGGTCAAGCTTACATCTAGAGTAAGCGGCGAATTCAAAATGATAGGAGTTGTTGAAGTATTATTAATAGTAAGTCTTTTATAAGTAGTCCCGGATTTTAAATTTGGAAGACTTTGGGCAGCATTACCGGTGAGTTTTAGTTCACCGGTATTCTGGAACACAAAGCTGCCTTGATTGGGATTTATTATTGCACCTTTAAGCTCGACTATACTTGCATCATTCACCTCAAAACGATTATCAACAGACCCTGTAGCACTGCTGGCGCTTAAATTCAGGTCTCCTTCTACGACAAGTGAACTGCTTGTGGATAGCTTTATATTATTGTTAATTGAAGCCGTCGAGGCAACTGATTTTAGATTGAGATCAGTTACGGTCACTGTAGAATTGCCATCCATTACGAGTAAAATCTCTTCATCCGCGGTTGGCGCTAATAGTATGTGGTTAAAGTAGAGATCACCAATAATGTCGATTATCGAATTTCCCTTTAACGAGATCTGCGTCCTTCCTCCGGTTATGGGTGCACCACCTCTTAATTCCTGTATTACATCACCCTTCACAAGTAAGTAAGCCGAGTTGTCAAGCAAAAAAGTTAACGTATTTTGACTCTGGGAATTAAAAATCATAAGAAGATTTCCCCCGATTTCCAATGTTGGCGCGTCTCCTGAACTGCTTCCGAGGCTGACTTCGTTGATACTCTCAGCTGTTGTCACTCCATCGAAATAATTTACGATCAGGTCAGCGGCAATCGATAATTTACTTGTATTGGTTAGTCGTAGTCTTACCCAGGAACTGAAAATCTGGTTTCTCGTTAGCATGACAGATCCTGACACGTTAACCACAGATGCGTTCAAAAGATTGAACTCTGTGTCATAGTTATTGCCTGTTCCATCAATGGTTACTGTATTTACCGTTAGGTGAACTGCATCTTTTACGTTCAGGATGGCATTGTTTGCAGTAGTGTTGGTGATATAAATAGAGTTGATGATAACACTTCCTGTCGTATTGTCAATTTCGACTGTATGCTTAATGACGACATCATCTGAAGGACCAGGTACGCAGCCACAAGACCAGATTGAGGCATTCTCCCATTTTCCCGAACCGGTAGACATTATTTGTGAAAAAGTAGTTGCATGAATGCATGCAAAAAGAAAGATGAGCAATGGCCTTATTTTCTTTGCTTGCAATGATAACATAGACTTTCACTTCTTGATTTGAATACAAACTATGGCATTTGTATTAACGCTAATGAGAATAATGAGAAGCTAACAATTTGGTTTAGTAAATGGCATAAAGCGTTAGCAGGATAAATGAAGCTTGGTTGCGTAAGAGAAAAATTTAAATTTTCGTTTCAAAAGAAAAACGTAAAGGGGATTGCAACCGTATCAATTTTCGATTTCGATATGCTATAAATAAAATAAAAATGCAGGGACCCAATGCAAAGTCTTTTGTCGTTCTAATGGTTTCTATCCGTTCATCCAAAAGATTAGAATAAAAGAATATCTGCCATCCGTAGAATATATTGGTTCCAAAAAATAACATCGTAGAAAATTCTAGGAGAGAATTTTGCATCGCCAAATATTCATTTGAATATATTCCCTGTGAAATTTAGCTTGGTTAAAAACGAGATTTCATTATTGATTAACTGGATAAATTCATCTCTCTTTTTTGAGGCAATGCCTTTCAGGGCCACTGTGTGGATATGGATCGTGCCATTGAAATTGAGGTATCAAAAAAGCAACTACATATTCGAAGAGTTAGCCCACGATAATGTGAAGCGGATCGACTCCATCGATTTATTAAGAGGTCGAGTGAGGATTCGTCAAGGGGCGCTTGACCTGACATCTTCGCGGAGATCTCCACTCCGATTCTTGTCGTCAATTCTCACAAGCACCTCCGCTTATTTTTTTGCATTGTCGAATTTATTTTGTTGTGCTATTAATATTTTACGCACTTGCATTTTCTTTAACCGGTTTTAATGGCAATTCACGTAATCGTTTGCCCGTTAATTTAAACAGCGCGTTAGCTACAGAAGCACCGACTGGTCCCATAGGTGGTTCACCTACGCCTCTCGGCTCATCGCCTGTTCCGACTAATAATATTTCAATCTCTGGAGCGTTGCGCATTGTTAAAATTGGATACTCTCCATACATGGTCGGCGATAGTTCGCCTTTATCGTTCAGGTATATGCGTTCGTATAGCGTTGAACTCAATGCCATTAAAATGCCTCCTTCGCATTGAGCCTTTACGCCATCAGGATTGATCACCAACCCTGGGTCGATGGCTCCTGTTATCTTATGCACTTTGATTTCATCGTCAACTACTGACACTTCGGCCACCAATGCTACTGCGGTCCCTACGTCAATTGAGCACGCGATTCCCAGCGCACGATCGCTATGAGAATAATTTCTCCAGTTTGTTTTTTCCGCCACTACTTCCAAAACTCCTTTTATCCGCCTGTTCTGATCCGAATCACCCAGGTGTTTCATACGAAAATCGTAGGGATCCTGCTTTGCGATATATGCCAGCTCATCCATAAAACTTTCCAATGCAAAGGTATTTGCCAATAACCCTAATCCTCTCCACCAGCTTGTATACACCGGAAGTTTGGCCCGCCACGAGATGGCTTTTTTATTTTCTATGCTATAGAATATTCTTCCACCCCTCCAGGCACCAATATCTGCACCCAGTAAGGTCTTAGCATATCCTGGAACAATGGGAGATGGTACGATCGGAAATGCTACATCTCCGCTTGAAGTGTTGTGCTCAAAAGCAAGAATTGAGCCCTGACCCGTCAATTTTCCCTTTAGCAAGTGCTGAGTGGGTGGCCTTAGATATCCATTTTGAAATTCCTCTTTACGTTCAAAAAAAACGTGAACAGGCCTTCCAACGGCCTTAGACAATTTTGCAATCTGGACAGCGTGTGGAGTATGAAGTCTTCTGCCAAAGCCGCCACCTAAATACATCGGTATTATTTCGATGTCCTCTGTGTTTAAGTCCAACGCCTTGGCAACTTCCTCTTGCGTTGCCGCAGGCACCTGCGTGGACATCATGATCGTCACTTTACCATCCCTTACCCATGCTACTGCTCCATTTGGTTCCAACTGACCGTGAATCGCCATTGGTGTGCTGTAATTTGCAGTAATGATTGGTTCGTTCTCTAAAAGCTCTTCAACGTCACCGTCATCCTGAATAACTACTGCGTCACCAGCCCCAACCCTCACCAACTCATCAATCTCCTTCTGCTTCCAAAGTTTGGGTACATTCCACTCAACTTCAATTGCGTTCTTTGCTAATAAAGCTGCCGTCCTAGTTTCAGCAACAACAGCCGCAAAGTCGTCTTCAATTATAACTTTAATTACGCCTGGCAGGGAAGCCGCTTTTCCAGGCTCGGCGCTTTTAAATCTTGCCCCTAATACCGAAGGAAACACAAAAGCACCATAAAGCATCCCTGGAAATGTTCCGTCAATCCCGAAACGAGCCTCGCCTTTAACTTTTGCTTCAATATCTACCCTTTTGAGAGATTTGCCAACGAACTGGTAATCTGCTTTAGTCTTCAAAACTGGTTCTCTCTCTGACGTTTCCCATTTGGTAACGTTTTTTACTATTTCGCCATATGTGATGGATTTATGCTTTCCACTCACAACTCCGTTTTCCGCCTGAAGTTGCTCAACTGGAATGTTAAGTATCACAGAAGCATTATCCAATAACATTTCGCGCATCTCCGCTGCCAAAGTCCTTAATTCATTCCAAAGCGATGTTACCGAATCACTACCGCCTGTAGATCTCGGATCAATTGGGCCATGGATGGTAGTTGAAGAAATTACTTTTAATTTGTTCCACTCAAATCGCAATTCCTCAGCAGCAACTTGCGCAAGGGCGGTATGAATACCTTGTCCCATTTCAACTTTAGGGCAATGGAAAGTAACAGAATTGTTGGATGCAATTTCAAACCAGGTTGAAGGGCCAAAATCACTGTCGTATTTGAACTCATAGTTAATTTGAGAATCAAACTGCTCAGCCATCTTTTTCCTCAAGGGTCTACAGGCCACACTTATCAGGCCTGTGCCAATAATCGAACTTGCCTTAACCAGAAACCCTCTTCTGGATAAGTGCCATCCTTGCTGCGTTAGATTTTTATCAGAGTTCTTTTCCACAATTTCAATTGTTCAAACCATTCTTTAATTCGACAGCTCTGTGAATAGCTTTGCGCATCCTATAATAAGTTGCACATCTGCAAATGTTGGTGATATTGGAATTAATGTCTTCCTCCGTAGGATTTGGGATACCTTCCAGCATAGCGGCCGTGGCCATAATAAATCCTGGCTGACAATAACCACATTGTGGCACTTGCTCTTCAATCCAGGCCTGCTGAACCGGATGCAAAGAACCCGATTGAGAAAGTCCCTCTATAGTTGTAATTCTTTTTCCTTCAGCATACTTAATGGCAAACGAGCATGAACGTACCGCCTGCCCATCCACGTGTACGGTACAAGCACCACAAGTTGCTCTGCCACATCCGAATTTTGTTCCCTTCAGTCCGAGTGAATCACGTATGATCCAAAGGAGCGGTGTTTGAGGATCAACCTCTACAAGTCTCTGCGCTGCATTGATTTCAAATTGCACTTTCATAGCTTCCACGATTAGTTCACCTTGATTTTTTAATTTTCAAAAGTTCTTCCTCCCTTGCCGCCCAGTGACTAACGGCATCTGCAAATGCTTCAAATGTCACCGGAGGAGGTGTTCTTCCAACCCCAGGTGCCCAGGCCCACCGCACAAGAGAGTCTTTCAATAAATGGTTAACAATGTCTTTAACTTCACGATTTCCATTTTTCCTTTTATCTAAAAGTGAAGCTGCAATCTGCTCCTTACTTAATCCTAACCATCCCATTGAACGCGGTGCAAGTTGCCAGTGAGGAGCGCCTGGCACGTTCGAGATTTGATTATTCTCCGATCCGTGACAAGCATTGCATCTCATTGCTGCCATGCCTTTATTGTCAATTCCCCGTTGAACTTCAAATCTGTGAAGATGTTGGTCATCGCCCTGCCGAGGTCTGTCATCAGATGGATGGCAATTCATACATCTTACGCTTGTTATCACCTTCATCATAACATTAAAACTCCCAGTATCATGAGGCGCGATTGTAATTGAGGATTTTGTCTGCCTTACATTTTCCCTTACAGAACCCAGCAAAAAAATACCTCTGGCTACAGCGGATAATAAAGCAATGGCATAAATTATTTTCATATGCAGTAATACAACTGCCTATTTACAGAAAACCAAAATCGAAATTTTTAGATTTTTATTGGGAAGCGTAAAAAATTATTAATTGGAAATTCTGATGAGTATTTTCTATGATTGATATTCTAAGTGAGTGTGTCAAAAGTCTACGTTTCTTCATCATAAGCAACTGTAGTCCGCACGACAAAAGATACTTTTTTATTCATGCCACTTTTGAATTACGGCTAATTGCTTTCTTTCATCCTTATAACGCTTGTTGATATAATTTGTGAGCAATGTCTTTTCTTGAGAATAGTGTGTCGCTTATAGAGAATTTCAATTCTCTATACTATTTGTTTCTTTTCATAATTAACCAAGTGAAGAAAATACTTCAAGTCTTCGGATTGCCTAATAAATTAAATCCAGCTTTAGGAAGATTGCCGTTAATAGGCGACCAGTGAATTAAATGTTGACCAATCACTTTTTCCAGCGGATACTCAGTCAATTCGCTAGTTGCTAAGTATTCTACCGGGTCAAAAACCTAATCTGTAATTTTCTGGTCTCTAAAGATCAATGAAATTGTTCTATCACAAAACCAAAGCTTATATCATAATGCGTAAACACAGCTTCGCCCTGGTGATGATAATTCTCCTTATTCCCATGCTAATATCGTGTGAAGAAGAGTCAAAGGTCAGTGGGAGTATCAATAGGATCGATGCATCGTTAAAAGAACAGATTCTGACATTCAAAGTAGATCAATATGAGATTGTAGCAGTACTAACATTACCGGAAGACCTGGATTTTCCTATTCCGGCGGTGGTGGTAATGCATGGGTCAGGCGGAATGTGGGACAAGGATATTTCTGGT
>CBQWHS010000229.1:0-6661 GCA_967728665.1 uncultured Chryseosolibacter sp.
CGTAGGTGTCATAAACGGGCCAAAGGTATTTGCCACCGGGAACACGTGCCGGTTCCTTGGGACAATCCCTTCCTCCGAGGTGAGTGGAGGCGTATACAATGGCCTTGTCTCCAGGAAGAAAATAAGAACACGTGGTTCTTCCTTCTCCAGTACTCAACATTTGTGGTTTATTCGCTTTCAAATCATCATTCAACGATGTGACAAAAATCTGATCACATTTTAAATCCCACGCGGGATTGTTTGATTGGAAAACAAGTTTCTTGCTATCGAAACTCCAGTAAGCTTCTGCGTTGTCTCCGCCAAACGTTAACTGCTGTACTTTGGAAAAATGTTTTTCCTCAGGATAGTGAACAGGTGATTCCTGAACTGAAGTGGCGGAACATAATCCGATTATTACCACAGAAAAAAAAGAAAATAATTTCAACATGTTAGTGGGAGTGAAACAATAAAGTTAGGCAGCAACTGCGGCCTCTTGTTCTTTCAACGCGCGTCTTAAAATTTTTCCAACATTTGTCTTTGGAAGTTCCGGGCGAAACTCGACATGCTTGGGAACTTTATAGTTTGTCAAATTTTCGTGCGCATATTTTAGGAGTTCTTCTACCGTAAGGCTTTGATCGCGCTTCACAACAAAAATCTTAATCACTTCACCTGATTTTTCATCGGGCACTCCGATAGCAGCGACTTCTAAAACTTTCGGATGAGATGACATAACGTTTTCAACCTCATTCGGGAACACATTGAAACCGGAAACTTTAATCATGTCTTTTTTGCGATCGACAATCTTGAAATAACCTTGCGGATCCATCAATCCGATATCACCGGTCTTAAACCATCCGCCGGGATAAAATACTCCCGAGTTGTCCTGGTTCCAGTAACCCGACATTACCTGTGGACCTCGCGCACAGATCTCTCCTACTTCACCTTGCGACAATTGTTTTCCGTTGTCATCAAAAATTGCGACTTCTGTGCTTGGCATCGGAATGCCAATGGTACCTGACTTGTGTTTTCCATCGAGTGGATTACAGCACAATACCGGAGATGTTTCACTGAGGCCATAACCTTCGATAAGATCTGAACCTGTCAGCTCCTTCCATCGTTTGGCAACCACATCCTGAACCGCCATCGCCCCGGCTATTGCGCCTTTCAGTCTGGAGAAGTCTACATTTTTAAATTCTGGATTATTTAATAGTCCATTGAAAAGTGTATTCACTCCCGTCATGATTGAAAACTTATGCTTCTTGAGTTCGGCACAAAATGCGTTCATGTCACGCGGATTTGTGATCAGCACATTTTTCACACCCGTGCTGAACATCAACAAGCCATTCACTGTCAATGCAAAAATGTGATACATCGGAATGGCCGTGATAATAATGTCATTTCCATCTGGACTCATATATGGCTTAAACCAATAACGAATCATGGCGTTGTGCGCTACCAGGTTTGCGTGTGACAACTGGGCGCCTTTAGAAATCCCAGTCGTTCCTCCCGTGTATTGAAGCACAGCGAGATCATGGATATCAACATCAACTTTTTTCAGTGGGAGATTTTTGCTCTTCGCGAGAACATTTTTGAAACTCAATGCTTGTGGCAACGAATATGCGGGCACCATTTTCTTCACTCGCTTCACGACAAAGTTCACCAGTGCTCCCTTCAATCCTCCCAACATGTCTCCGAGTTCTGTCACGATAACATGCTTGATAGAAGTATTGTGAATGATCTTTTCAAGATTGGAAGCAAAGTTGGCTACTATAACGATCGCGATAGCCCCTGAATCTTTGAACTGATGTTCCATCTCTCGCGGTGTGTACAATGGATTAGTATTTACTACGATTAAGCCTGCACGTAACGCGCCTAAAAATGCAATGGGGAACTGCAACAAGTTTGGCATTTGAATAGCAATGCGATCGCCTTTCTTCAATTTCAATTCTTGCTGAAGGTATGCTGCAAAATTTCTGGCGAGTTCATCCACCTGGCCGAATGTCAATTTCGCTCCCATGTTCTTGTAAGCGATTCGGTCTTTATATTTCTTGCAGCTCTCGTCAAAAATTTCTGTGACGGAATTGTATTCGTATAATTTTACTTCGTGTGGAATTCCTTCTGGATAGCTGGCAAACCATGGAAAAGCGCTCATATCAATTGACTTTTTTGCTTCAAGTTATGTCTCTCAAAGCAAACGATTGTTTAGCATCAAATCAATAGTGAAAAACAAAAGGAATAAAAAAAGAAAAACCCACTCTGTCACGATCCCTATCGGCACACAAGTGGGCTAGCTCTAATAAACTCATTAACCTAAACTGAGCTGCTGTAGGAGAAGGGTTCGAACCTCCATGGAGCGGTTAGGCAAAACCTGATCCTGGTAGTTTAGCGTATCAGGATCAGGATCTTACTTTATTCCGTCCCGACAACCGTCGGGATCTCCACCCTCGAGACCGGAGGGCTTGTCTGCCAATTTCAACATCCTACAATTTTATTTCTTCAATAGCCGTCTGCTATTCATTGCTGTAGAGGGAGGGCTCGAACCTCCACGGGGAAGTTAGCTGCAGGACATTAAGAGAACTTTTTAGTGGTCAACCCATTATCCTGCGTTTATCCTTTTATCCCCGCCCCCGAGACAGGAGGGCATGTCTGCCAATTTCACCACCCTACAATTTTTAATTTTCTTCCGTATGTTGCTATCCCAAGTTATCGGGATCACCACCCTACAATTTCCTTTGTAATCCCAGCAGCGTCTTCTGCTTTTGATTATAAATTATGTAACAAAGTAACGATTATACTGTGCACCGAATCAATATTTCCTTCAATATTTATATAATTTTTAAAAATAATTGCTATTTTTAAATACTAAACAAAAACCAGAAATCATCATGGGCGAAAATTTGAAAGTTGACAATGTCGACTTGAAGATTCTTGAGATCCTGATGCAGGATGCCAAGAAACCATACACCGAAGTTGCCAAGAAAGCTTTCGTCTCAGGCGGCACTGTCCACGTTCGAATGAACAAGATGGAGGAAGCCGGAATTGTCGAGAAGACGACTTTAAAGGTCAATTATGCCAAATTGGGGTATGACATCACTGCTTTTATCGGAATCTTCTTGCAGAAGAGTGCACTGTATGACCAGGTGATGGCCACGCTAAAAGCCATCCCCGAAGTAACGAACATTCACTACACTACTGGCAATTACAGTATGTTCGTTAAAATACATTGTAAAGACACAAACCACCTGAAACAGGTGTTGCATGACAAAATCCAGCAAGTCGAAGGAATCGAAAGGACAGAGACAATGATTTCGCTGGAGGAAAGTTTGGACCGCAGCCTGAACCTCGTTCAGTCGTAAATTTTCCGTAAATAGATACCATTCCTTGAGGCATTTAATCCGTCTCTAAATGCCCCATTTTGGCGGAAGCCTTTTACCGTAGGTTTTTCTTCATTTACTCTTTACAAAAAATAAAAAGTTATGAAGAAAATTCTACTATTTATTACAGCTGGTTTTATGCTGCTCGCAAGCGTAGCACTGGCTCAAGAGCGCACCGTTTCCGGCAATGTCACTTCAGAAGAAGATGGCTCGCCTCTACCAGGAGTATCGGTGCTGGTAAAGGGAACTGCGATTGGCACGGCAACCGATCAAAATGGAAGTTACACGTTACGACTCCCCGCGTCAGCCAATATCCTGGTTTTTTCCTTCGTTGGGATGGCAAGTCAGGAAGTTGAAACTACGGGAAAGGCAACTGTTGATGTATCAATGAAGGGAGACGCCACACAACTTTCTGAAGTTGTTGTGGTAGGCTACGGTACACAGGAACGGGAGGACATTACTGGCGCAATCACGCGTGTGAAAGGAACTGAAATCCAAAATCTTCCGATCACTTCTTACGAGCAAGCACTTCAGGGACGAACTCCTGGTGTTCAAATTTCTTCATCAAGTGGAGAGCTTGGTGCAGCAATGAAAATTCGCGTACGTGGCGCATCATCCGTCACCGCGAACAACCAACCTCTCGTGGTGATCGATGGATTCATCGTGACATCGGAAGATCAGACAAACTTTACGGACAACAACATCGCGAACCCGTTGGCTGATTTAAACCCAAATGACATCGAGTCTGTCGATGTTTTGAAAGATGCGTCCGCTGCCGCGATTTATGGATCAAGAGCATCCAACGGTGTAATTCTTATTACCACCAAACGTGGTTCGCAGGGAAAAACACAATTCAATGTTAACTATTCAACAGGTTTCTCGAAGCCAACTCACCTTCGAAAATTTTTGAATGGCGAACAGTATGCCCAAATGTTCAAGGATGCAACAAAGTATGCGATCGATCCTAGAACAGTAGACGACGTGACAAATCCCGACGGAAGTCCCTACACTCAGGACGCTGAAGGATGGAACAACGCTTGGTCTGATTATGGTGGTGGACCTGATTCTGGGCCGGGGAGTTTCACCAGTTTGTTAAATCGTAAAGCAAATGCCGACTGGAATAAAGAGGCTTATCGCACCGGAAAAATTTCCCAATACGACATTTCTGCCTCGGGGGGAAATGATAAAACGAAATTCTTCACGAGCATCGGTTATCTTGATCAGGAAGCAATTGTTGTTCGTAATTCCATGCAACGCGTTAGCGCGAGGTTGAACATTGATCAAATCGTAAATTCAAAATTGAAATTTGGCTTGAGCATTAACCAGGTTTACAGTTTGAAAAATAATGTTGCTGAAAATAATCAGTTCAACAGTCCTTATGAATCAAATGCGATTGCTCCTATTCTCCCGATTAAGGACGTCAACGGTGACTACAACGACAGCACATTCTATGCGAATCCGTTCCGCGCCATCCAAGCATCAAAAGACAAATCAACCCAGTGGAGAAATTTTTCCAACCTGTATGGTTCATGGGACATTTTTAAAGGCTTGAATTTTAGAAGTGAAGCCGGGATAGATTTTCTAGGATTATATGAGTATGGATGGCAGGGAAGCAAATTTCCATCAAATGCGGGGACACCGAATTTTGGTAAGTATGGAACATCACGCGTAATCAATTACAACATCAACAACACATTAACTTTCTCGAAAGACATTAATGACGTTCATTCACTGGAAGTTCTTTTAGGACAAAGTTTCCAAAAATCAACCTCGGAATTTTCATTCATGCAAGCCCAAGGTTTGCCAACCGATGATTTCCAATATCTGGCCAACGCAGCCGAGAATGTTTCTTTTAGCTCATCAACGTCTGCATTCTCGTATACATCTGTATTCGGACGACTGAATTACAAATTTGCAAACCGTTATCTCGTGTCTGCAAGTTTGCGTAATGATGGATCGAGTCGATTCGGTAAATCAAAACAATATGGATGGTTCCCATCTGCATCGGTGGGTTGGATTCTGACTGAAGAAAATTTCATCAAGGGATTAGACATCAGCAGCGTTGTCAATTTCTTCAAGATCAAAACGTCTATCGGCGTAACTGGAAACTCGGAAATTCCAAATTTCGCTTCACGCGGATTATACACTAGCACATACTTTGGAGGTCGAGCAGGTTTATATCCAACACAACTCGCCAACAACGATTTATCATGGGAGAAAACGACGCAGTGGGACATTGGTGCTGAATATAGCGTTGCCAACAACCGAATCAGTGGTGGTGTGGATTATTACGTGAAGAACACAAATGACTTGTTGCTATCGCTTCCTATCAATTCAACATCCGGTTATAGCTCGACATTGCGGAATCTTGGAAAAATGACCAACAAAGGGTGGGATATTTACCTGAACACAAAAAATATTGACGGCAAATTCAAGTGGTCGACATCATTCAACATTTCAACTTATAAGAATGAAATTACCGATTTGAATGGCCAACCCATTTTACCAACAGGGAGAAGCTTGAATGCTGCGCTGGTAGGGCAACCGTTGGGTGTTTTCTATGGAGTTGAATGGGCGGGTGTCGATCCTGCGACTGGTGATGCGTTATACCGACTGGCAGATGGCACAACCACTACAAGCTGGACAACAGCATCCCAAATTGCAAACTTCAAAGTTGTCGGCAATCCAAATCCAAAACACTATGGGGGAATTACAAACACCTTCCAATTTGGAGGAATCGATCTTTCGATTTTCGGTCAGTGGTCTTACGGCAACAAGATTTACAACTCGTCAGGCGTATTCCAGAGTTCCGGCTTTACGAATTTCGGATTGGATAACCAGACTGCAGAAATGTATAGCTACTGGAGACAGGAAGGCGATAAGACAAACGTTCCACGTCCTCAACTTGACATCAACAACGGTGCAAGGAACACATCGCGTTATGTTTACGATGGATCATACTTCCGCTTCAAAACTGTAACAATCGGTTATACGCTTCCTAAGTCGGTGACGGATAGAATCAAATTCAACACCATCCGGATTTATGCAACGGGTCAGAACGTTTTGACGATCACCGATTACATTGGAAACGATCCGGAAGTGAACTACACTGCCCCCTCTGCTACAACGCAGACACAAAACCTGACTAACGGTGTCGACTACTACTCAGCACCACAGGCTAAGAGTATCATTTTTGGTATTAAGCTTGGATTTTAAGAAAGACAACTATGAGAAAAATAATATTTGTAATGACCGTAGTTTTTTTCGCTTCCTGCGGAAATGAACTTGATATTAAACCGACTACTTCT
>CBQWHS010000230.1:0-6652 GCA_967728665.1 uncultured Chryseosolibacter sp.
CGCTTCAACGCATGATTCGCCAACATAACCGCAAGCGTCCCACCGTCTTTTAATTTTTTCACGTCGCGAATGACCTCTTTCAAAGGCACCGGATCTTTATAGTAATCATATAAAGCCTGCAAACACGTTGGACCGCACGTCACTTCATCCGGCTGTGCAAGAATATCGAACTCAATGGAAATCTCCTTGCGCATTAGAAATTCAAAAATTTATTTATGATAAGATCAAACACTTCAACCAGGATTAACACAATAATAATATACTCCAATGTATTACTTTCCCGCTGGTGAATAATTTCCCGAAACACGGCCAGATTGTCTTCGATAATACGGAGTGTATATTCAATTTCACTGAAGCGAACTTTGAGGTCAAAATGTTTCATCAACCCCTGGTTCAGCTTGTCCAGGTATTCATCATCCCACACTAATTCCGGTGCATCGAAAATGTAAATATTTTCCGCGATGTCGATTTGTGTGTTTAGCGCCTTACCGAGAAACTTGCGCATGTTGTTACGAGAGATCTTGAGTTTCCCGGTAAGTTCGAGTTGACTCGTGAATACTTTTACTTCCGTGAGAAGATTTTCGCTGACATCGTGATAATAATCCAATGAAACTGACTGCGCAAGGTTCAGCATAGCAATCCGAATCACTTTATCGTCGATTTTTCCCAGCACAGCTTCACTAAAATCAAATGAACTCTCCATGCCTTCTTCCACACGAATTTGAAATTCATCACGAAGCGGACTGGTCATCGGATTTTTTTGAAACGCGGCCACGGTTTTGATTCCCCAACGCATTTCCTCTTCCGTGTATCCCGAGAATACGATAACGCCATAATTAAAAAACTGCTGATATTTTCCCACCCCAAATCCATAGAACAACTCCGATGATGAATCAGCAAGCGGTTTAATTTCCAGGAAGGATTTAATGGCCTTAATATCCAACTGATTTGCAACCAGGAACGCGCAAAGTTTTACTGTTTGTGACATTGATGTTATTGTTTAAATATAACTTTAAAATTATGTGCGAACAATTCCACCATTTCTGAAAATCAGTGATATTGCCACTCTTAAATCCCGCAACATGATTCGAAATATTCTTGTCTTTTTTTTAGTCGCCATTTCATCAGCCGCCTTTGCCTGGGGTCCTACCGGCCATCGTGCTACAGGGTGGATCGCCAATAAGTATCTCAATAAAAAAGCAAGAGCCGCCATCGAGAAATTATTGAACGGACAATCACTTTCCATGGCAAGTACATGGATGGATGAAGTGCGATCGGATTCCACATTTGATTATATGAGCGACTGGCACTTCGTCACGATTCCGTTTGGCCAGACATACGAGCAAAGTGTTAAAAATCCAAAAGGCGATATCATTGATACCATCGAAAAAATTGTCGCGGAACTGAAATCTAAAAAACTTACGAAAGAGCAAGAGGTCCAAAAGTTGAAGATTTTGATTCACCTTGTCGGAGACATCCATCAGCCATTGCACGTTGGTGGAAAAAATGATCGTGGGGGAAATGATGTAAAAGTTTCGTGGTTCAGGAGTGACAGTAACCTCCACCGCGTTTGGGACAGCGACATGATTGATGATACAAAATTGAGTTACACTGAACTCGCGGAATCACTGGACAAAGCCTCCGCAAACCAATTGAATTCATGGCAAAGTGCTTCGGTTCGTCAATGGGCAAAGGAGAGTCAGGGCTTCGAACCGCAAGTCTATGACATTGGAAACGGAAAACTAGGTTACCGATATTCGTATCTGTATTTTCATATCGTTCGTACAAGGCTCTTACAAGCGGGAGTTCGTCTCGCCGGAATTTTGAACCAGGTTTACGGAAAGTAGCGCTGAACTTGGTAGTCTGTGCAGCGCTTCGTTATCACTTCGCTTAACAAGATGTCAATGAAAAAGATAATTGTTGCACTTTTCCTCATTTGTAACATCGGTGCAGTCAACGCTCAGCAGACTTATGCGGAAAAACTTGGCTACCCGAAAGACGCTAAAGTTTTGATTCTTCATGTGGATGATGTCGGTATGTCCTGGGATTCAAACGAGGGCGCAAAAAAGGCGATTGAAGATGGCGCTGCCACTTCATTAAGTGTGATGATGCCGTGTGCATGGGTACCCGGTTTCATTCATTATATCCAACAACATCCCGACACTGATGCTGGTCTTCACTTAACGCTCACATCCGAATGGAAAGATTACCGCTGGGGACCACTTTCAGGAAAATCAACAACGCCTGGGCTAGTCGACAAAGAAGGCGCACTTTGGCCTTCCGTTGGGGAGGTGATTCAGCACGCTTCCGCTGATGAAGTCGAACGTGAAATCAGAGCGCAGCTGGAACGTGCCCGTGATGCAGGTTTCGAACCAACACACCTTGACTCTCATATGGGAACATTGTTTGCCACGCCTTCATTTATGGAGCGTTATATTAAAGTCGGAGTTGAAAATAAAATTCCCGTAATGTTTCCGGGCGGACATAATACAATGATCTTAAAACAGCAAAATGCTCCTCCGGAAATGGTGAAGCAACTTCAGCAAACGGGTCAGATGCTTTGGAATGCCGGGCTACCTGTGCTTGACGATCTTCACAATGTTTCTTATGGCTTCAATTATCCGAAAGAAAAACTAACCACTGAAGCGCTGCAAAAATTTGCCACCGACAAATACATTGAAACGATACGGGAACTAAAACCAGGACTGAGCATGGTGATCATGCATTGCACATTTCCATCAGAAATATTTCAAAAAATATCCGAATCCGGAAAAACACGGCAAGGGGATTTGCTGGCGATGACTGATCCGCGGTTTAAGCAATTTCTAAAAGACGAGAAAATAATTCTTACAACCTGGCGGGAAGTAATGAAAAGGAGAAGCAGTCATTGATAGGAGTGACGTTCAACAACATCTTTAGCGATTCCCTTTGCCATTCGCGACAGTGAGCGTTTCTCATAAGGAGAACTTTGAAGACTTATGAGTTTTTTTAGTCATCATCCGTTTCTGTTTGCAGCATTTTTGTGTGTCGTTGTCTTTAGTGGATGTGCTCGAAAAGAAAAGCTTTCGAATGTTGAGCGCACGAAGATAATCGATGAAGTGAGAGGGGCGTGAGGTTGGTAGAATCGGGTGTTATGATCAAACGAAAAGACGGATGGAAGTTACTCTGCGGCCAGACTAACGCGATAAATCAATAAGCAGGATTTGAAACGCCGTCCATGAATCACAAATAGGAAATTTGTACTATCTTCACGCGCTTTTTCGATTAGAGAAGGCACAAATTTTTTATTTCTGAAAATTATGGCATTACTCGAGAAGCAACTTTTTGTCAAAACATCAACCATACCAAATTCTGGCAACGGTTTGTTCACAAAAAAATTCATTCCGAAAGGAACCCGCATCGTTGAATACAAAGGAAAGATCTCTGCGTGGAAAGATGTGAAGGATGAAGATGGCAAAAACGGATACATTTTTTATATCACGCGCAACCATGTGATCGATGCGCTGAGGACCAAGAGTGCATTTGCGCGTTATGCGAATGATGCAAGAGGCCTTGTGCGAATCACAGGTTTGACAAACAATTGCGACTATATCAGCGATGGTCTCCATGCCTACATCGAGTCAAAGAGAGATATTCCGGCCGGAGCAGAAATTTTTGTCGATTACGGAAAAGATTACTGGAAGGTTATTCGGGAAAACATCAAGCTTCGCGAGAACGAGCGAAAAGAAGCGGAGAAAAAGCTTCGTCAGAAAGCTACTGTGAATGGTTATGCTCGCAAAAATGGAAAAGTACACAAGTCGGTTCGCGGCCGAAAGATTAAAAAAGTTAAGGCGTAAAAATTAGTATCTTCCCTGCCGCAACTCCTGAACGCGTTCGGTGGCAGTTGCCGCGTACTTATCCAAACCTTGTCGCAGTGCTTCCTCCGCATACTCTTCCATCAGCGGTATAGAAGTATTATTGATCTGGATCGCCTCGGATAATACGGTATACGGCTTCACACTTTTTGGATCCTGTCGTCTGAAAAAATCGGCGGAAGCAATAACACCTTCTTCATAAAGTGGATTCCAGAATCCAACGATCTCATAATTTTTTCGGGCAGCATCAATATTTCCATTTGCTTCATAGATCAACGCTTCATAGAGAAGTTTATCCAGTGCATGTTTTCCCTGAAAAGGGAGACCTTTCTTCATCAGGGTTGATAGCATCTTTGTGTCTTTCCTCGCAGCCAGCAAAGAAAGCTCATGATGACGAACCTCATCGTAAAGCGCCCGGTCCGTCAGTTCCAATCCACTGATACGATTAAAATATCGCAAGGCCAATCTCATGTTTCCGCTGGCAACCTGCTTCTTCGACATATCCATCAGTGCCAAGGCCTTGTAGTTCGGATTATCAAACGTATTGCTGAGCCGATCAAAAATCGTAGTATCAACACTCGATAGCACATAACGATTAAACTGATATTTTTCGGGATCAGGTGCGGCCAATGCCTGCTGTGGTGAAAAGCTAAGGATTCGTTTTATCTGAAGTGCGATTCGCTTTTCATTTTCATCCCCGTGCTGTTCAACCGAATCCCACGCAACGTAGGACTCATTCTTATTTCCATTTTCAGTTGTCGCGATCGCGTAATACAGCCTCGCTTTTTTGTAATGTACCTCAGCAGCATATGCAAAAAATGATTTGGCGAGTGCATGACTTCCGAGCTCCAGTGCCCAGAGACCCTGGATGTAGTTGAACTTACCCTGGTTACTTCTATCAAGGTAGATGAGTTCAGCGAGAAGCTGCTGTGCCCTCGTGAAATTACCTTGCTGATAAAAAGCAAAACTCAGTGCAGCCTTGATTAATTGGGAAAAACTCGCGTTCAAGGTATCCGAGGCAATCTTAAGCGCTTCCTTTGTAAACGTTGTGTCGACTGTTCCCGCATTGCGGATAATGTAATTATTCAACAAAACAGCCGTGTACAGGTTTAGTTGTTTATGCTGCAATGGTGTCACTTCGGTTTTAAAATCCTGTTGAAATAAAGTTGCCGCAGCCATCGCGTTGGCGGTCACACCGGGAAAATCGGATTTGAACGTTGTGAGGATAGAGTCAGCTTGCACTGGAATATATTCCGATGTCACCATTGCGAAAAAGTTTTGTTCAGCAGATCGCCTCGCTAAATCGCTTTTCTCCGCTTCGCCAATAAAAAATGTTGCCGAATCAAGATTATGGATTTTAGCATATGCGAAACCAAGGTTGTTATCCAAAGCAGCAGACGGTTTCAGGCGAGAACCCTCGCGAAATGTTTTTATGGCAGGAAAATATTCTTTGAAGTAAAGATGAAGATTACCTTCGTTAACAAGGGAAAAATCTGTTGCATTCTTCTTATTCGCTTGCGCGAAATTTTTTTGTGCTTCATCAAAATCGATACGTGAAGCTTTTATCATTCCCAACGCATAATTTGCCCGATGATTTTGAAATGAATTCATCCTGCTGCGTTCATACAATGCCCGGGCGAATGCTTCATTGTCCTGCATCACATAAAGATCTGCCGCGTATGTATAAAAACCCGCAACACTATGACTGACATAATCACGCCAATGGGAAACAAAAACAAATGCAAGCGTAACAATAACACCAGCAAGCCTGAATGTGAAATAGGGCATTCGGTTCGGCTTGTATAAAACACGACCAACGGAAAGCTTGTCGGCCATCATGGCCATAAAATTCGAAAACACATACATCAGGAATACAATTCCAAAACCTGTATGTGTGAAGATGATGAGGTCGCGCACAACTTTAAGCGCAGCATCGTTGGCATTGCCCAGGAGTTGTCCGATGGTGACAAAGCAGATCGTGCCGAACGCTATATAAAAAAATGCCCCGAACGGTGAGAAGGACACAATCCCTTCATACAAATTTTCACGCTGACGAAATCCCCACAAGCCGATCACACCGGAAATGACGATCAGCAGGTATGCGTTGATATATATAAAATTCCATTGGATCGTGCCCAATTCATGCAAGCACGTGATCAAAACATTGGCCAGATAAATGGTGCTAATGATGAGGTAATCGCGAAGAGGTTTCGAAGCGCCCTGGCTGGTGATATTTATAAATGACGCCATAATTTCATGAGCCACCATGAAAAAAAACAGAACGGTAAGAATCAGTCCGCTGGTATAGCCAGTGACAGCGACATGAAGAAATGGAAATGGAATTTCAGCAAACCGGAAAATTATTAATGACACTATAAAAGTAAGACCAACAAATGAAAGCAACCTGGTGAAAAAACTGGTATCCGGTTTCATGCGACTGAAATACCAGGCAAGACCGACATAAAACAGCAACGCAACACCCGGCACGATCGAACCGGACTGTCCGAAAATCATCAGCACATCAAGACGCAGACTAACAAGAAACAAAATGAAAAGACCAGTACCAACCAGAAACCAAAACCTTTCAAGGGTGGTGATCACCGTGAAAATGAGTAACGCACAACAGATCAGCACAACAATAAAAATGTATGAAGCGGTTGTGTTATGATGAAGGTCGCTTCCCTGGAGATATTCAAAAATCACAAAGCTATCCGCCGGAACAGTAAGCTCGAACGGCCCCATCTTGAATTGATGAACCGTTGTTTCAATGGTTTTAAGTTCCTCGATACGTTCCCAGT
>CBQWHS010000231.1:0-6619 GCA_967728665.1 uncultured Chryseosolibacter sp.
ATAGGTAAAATTAAAACCTATGGGTATGCTTTGTAAGGCACCTTCGTCAAAAGTGCCTTGAAAATTGGAACTGGATGCTCCCGCTAGTTCAATAAATTTTCCTCTGTAAGCTTCAAATCCATATTCTGCAACAGGCTGTGCAAATAATGAACTTGTTAGTATAAGGAATAAAGTCAAAAGGAGAGTGTGCCTATGGTAGGCAATGAGTTTGTTGTTGTTTGTCAAATGAGTAAATGTTTTTCTGATCATAACCTTTTCTTCATGTTGGTAATAAAATTGAACAAACCAATTTATTGCATACCCAGAGTGAAAACCTTGAGAACTTAGTTACCTGCAGTTATTATTATTGGTTAGCAAATGCTCACGTATCTACATGCTCTGGTACGACTATTGTGTCATATAATTTATATTATGTTAAATAATAAAAATGGTGAATGGCATAATGGTATTCTGTCCAAAGCCCCTTTTAAAATGGCCCTGAAGTATCCTAAGTACAAGCCCGCCAGGTGCAAGAGCGGAAATACTGACCAGTGCGTTAGACTCTATTTGTATGGGTTTGCCCAAACAATCCTTTCCGATTTGCTGGTTGTCTTTTAATGCCTGATGCGCAATTCCGAGAAGTAGTATTACCGAAGAAGTTCTCTATTGAAACGATAATGAAACTATCAGAAACGTTCAATACAAGTGTACTGTCAACGATATTACGTTTCGCTGAAGCAGGAACACATGACATCTGTGCCGTAATATCGGAGAACAACCGAGCAAAATGGTTTACGCGGAGTAAGGACTTTCCCGATTGGGCTTTTCGTTTCAAAATAGGTCAAACACTTCCACCTTCAACTGTCGCAGGTGAATTTTTTACAAAACGTGATGCAAAGTATACGACCATTGAGAATGTTGAGCCGAATGATTGGTTTTATGCGAAGTGGATTCCTTCAACTCAGATGCATGAGCAATGTTATTATTCAGATAGTTTCGGGTATGTCATCAGTCTAATTTGGTTCCAATAGATAAGCGAAGAAAGGGATGCTAGAGTTTTAATCTAGCTCTACGTTTAGGACATATGCCAACGAATAACCATGCAGAATTTTTTCTTGCTCTAGTCTTGAATTGTTTCTCTTTAAGTGCACATAAAGCTCGAACTCCTCTCTTTTGCTAGGAAGTCTAGTTGCATATTGAAATAGTGCCGCAGGCTTAATCCGTATAAACGTGCCAATTTTGGCTTTCTGCCTGATCGTGAATGTCGCCCCTAGCCTACTGGCCATTTCTACTTGCGTAACCAAACCGTTCTAACTACCTGATTTTTATCAATTTATACTGTTTAATTTTAAGGCGGTACTTGCCATTTCTACTTAGCGATCACATGTGCACGCAATAGATTCATGTGGGATCCACAATTACTCCAATGAATAATTAATCAACACACAAACATCTTCCCTATTTTTTATATCTGCCGGATTGTAATTTAAAATCAATTTCCAGTTGTTGTCAATAGTTTCATCCGTTGGGTTGCTTGCTGAAATTGGAAATGAAACTGCTGATCCGTCTTTATTATAGAATGTACATCCTTTAAACGTTAGGGCATAATTATCGGTAAAGTAAGGGAAGAATGTTTTGGTAATTTTTAATTCTTTCGATAAAGTATTTATCGCGCTATCAGATTTCATTTGATAGAATATATCGGGAAAGTCATTCTTCAGGGTTAGCAATTTGAACAAGCCGCCATTGTTATTCAATAACGCTATGGTCTCTTGGATGGTATTCTTGATTTTGCTATTTACGGCAGCCTTAAATGACGGCTTTGTTGTATCTCTTGAAGTATACCTAATGGTAATGATGATATCTGAAATGGTGTTGTAATCAAATTGTCTGGCCTCTGTTGGCAATTCTAAATTCCAATCGCTTATTGCGCCAGTTCCCTCAAAAGGAAGGTAACGGTCATCTCTGAAATTAAATTCAAACATGCCAGAGTCTCCTTGCCCGCTACTAGTGGCAATTGCTTTAACGAGACTACTGCTTAATCTGTAATTCGCTGACGGATTCGCAAAATCAAAAGCGACATCCCCATTTTCATCTTTTATCCGGATGTAACTTTTATTCAGTGTAAGCTGACTACTAACTGAAGTGTATGGGCCGGCAATGCAGGGTATACTTACGGCCACAGATTTTATTCTTCTAAAATAATGTCCGGGAAAATCCATTTCGAAGATTAATTCAGGAAGCTGAAAATTACACGTTCCCGTATTCCGGAGGTCAAGAATCGCCCTGGCGTTGACAGTAGCCAATGAGATGTGTTTCGTGATCTCAAATTCTCTCCGGTTCTGTTCCAGGTATGCATTTTCCAGTCTTCTTAAATCATACTGAAGTTTTTCACCACTCAGTAGTCCCTTTTTTAAACTATCCCAATAACCGAACTGTATGTAAGTAGTATCTTCAACACCAAGTTCATGTTGCATGCCCTTCTCTGCCTTCTTTGCAATCGAATAAGCCATCTGATACGTTTGAAAATACAACGAGGAGATTTGACCTGTCATGTAATCATAGAGCTCCGCATTCGTAAACTTGCTGCGCACGAAATCATCCACTGTTTTGCTGTTCTCTACCTGGAGATCATGATTTTCCAATTCTTTTTCTGCCAATGCAAGCCGGATCTCCGAGGCCGCAATTTGCTTTTCAACCTGTTTCAATTCTGTTTCTGCACTCTGCGCCTGAAACTTCCAATCGTCCTGTCTCCGATCGTAACTTCCCTTAACACCCGCCATTTCCCCATACAATCTGAGTAAGGTCGCCCCCGCTTCCGCACCTTCAATGCCTGCCTTTGCGGCATTACCAAAGGTCAGGCCACCATTTTCAATCCCCATGGTAAAAGGTCCACCAACCTTAAAAGTCGGTATCAGGTATATCAAACTTGCCAGGGTATTATTCAACGCAATCACTTGCTGAAGTTTAGAAGCAATGTTTGTTGATGTGAAATAAATTTCTTCGGAAGCATTTTTGTACGGCCTGCTGGCGTAATAATCTCTTCGTTGTTCAACAAGCGTTTGATAAACAAGTGTACTGCGCAGATTTTCTTTTGCTTCATCGCGTTGCGCGATCTTAATATCCCGGATGGCATCAAGCAATTTTACTTCGTGTGAGGAACGAAGCAATGAGAGTTGTTCAGCATCGCCTTTTTCCAGGGCAGACAGGAATTCGTTACCCAGCCCTCTCACATCGTTGCAAAACTCATAAGCCTTCTGGAGGATGAATTGAAAGCGATAACCCGGTAATGAAACGTTTACATCATTCATGATGCTGTTTAAATCAAGACCCATGGCTGTTGCCTTCACCAATAATCCAGGATCAATCGGAGGTTCAAAGAGTGGCAGCTGCCTTACCACACCTTCGATGTTCATACAATGTCTGATCTTAAATAATCTGTCAGACACGGTATCCCAGTATCCCAGCAGCTTATCGTTTTTAGGAATGCAAAACAACGGCATCATTACGGACTGATCGGAAGATTCATCACCATCAGTAGCGGGAGAAATAAATGATTGCACCTCCACCATTGCATTGCTGAATTGATCCAGTTCACCTTGTATGGTTGCGAAAGAACGCTCAACCGGGATGGCCCGTGCAGGAATTCTTTCAGGCCGCGTACCAAGAATATTGCCAGCTAAAATATATAACAACGTAGCTTCATTGATCGACTCAATAGTATCTCTCCGAAACAGGTTATCGCCCCAGGCAATGAGGTTGTCGATGTACTTCATGACAGTAGTGCGCATATAAGCCGAAAGTCTCAGGCGCGCAACGGCATGTGGCTTGAAAGGGTTTTGAGTCCAGTAATCTAACTGCTGCTGAATGTCAAAATTCTTTTGTTCATCAAGCAATTCCTCAATGGTCAACATGCCGCTGAGGACTACTTCTTTAAACGGTTTCGTGATCCAAAATCGCTCAACACCCTCACCGGCTTGAGCAGATGACTTTGTTGGATCAAAAATATAATGAAACCAATTACGGGCTTCCTCAAACTTTTGATTTTGAGACAATCGTGTTGCTATGAGCAACGGAATGTGAAAAAACAACTCCCAATTGTAAATGGAGTAGACTCCTGTAAATTCAAATTCAATCTTCTCTTTAGGATAAGGCGCTGACACAACTGGTGTGGGATTATACGTGCTCGCTGTGAAAATTTCTTTATCAATTCTGTTTTGGGTTTCCTCCTTAAATAGTCCGGCGATTCCGCTTGTATTGAGGGTTTTAATAAAACTGCATACATAGGGGTGATAAAAAGTTTGAAACAAATATTTTTTACCCAGAAATATCACAAATGGAGGCGAGATTGCTACTGTTGCGCTTAAGCCGTTTACATTGATAGCATCGAATAAGCCTGATAGATTGCGTGACATGGTTCCGGAATTTGCCGTTACATTCCGCAAAAGGATTCCGGAACCTGATGTCAATGCGACATTCGAACTTTCTGCGAGCTGAAAATTTTTACGGCCCATTAACACGCCTACATCGCTTACGGAGATATCCCCTATCGGATGCCTGAACCTCTCAATTCCCTGAACGAAGAAATTATTGTACTGATTGCTGTAGAAGAATTTATCGGGCTTTACACGCGCTATCTCGTGATGATTGGAAAGTAATTTTGCCTTAGCAGGTGAATTCTGAAAAATATTGTTGGTCGTATGACTTGTGCTAAGGCGATAGATACCCGTATCATAGAGCTGAAATATTTGATCTGCATTTTGTCGTTCTTTAAAAAACATCTGATCGCTGTTTACGTCCGGTGCTGTATAAATAGTCTGGTTGAGCGGATCATGCCATCCAATCATATGCACGGAAGGTGAATTGTTACAGCCATCGAAAATGAAAACACCAAGACCCAGGTTATCAAAAAATCCTGCACTGCCTAAGCTCAGCCATGAAAACAAATTTATGATCAGTTTTTCTCCCACCATGGAAGACTCCAGTTGAAACTTATTGATCACATTATTTACCGGAGTTTTTATAAACTCCTTCGACATTTTTTTTGATGTCCACTTGTCTTTTTTGTATTCACTCCACACCAGTTTCACTTCCCAGTATTTCAAGGCAGGGGCTATTGTGTCGCCCGACGCAGGGACTTTGAAACCGTCATCTCCACTTTCCTGTTTCTCATTAAATGACAGCCAGAATAACAGGAGCCGGTTGTTCCACACCACCGGCAAAACATGATCGCCTTCTACGTCAGCATCAACTTTTTCCCAGGGAGACCAGATGGATTTTTGCTGACGCCGGTAAAAATATTCATGTGGAACGGCTTTGGTTCTTCCGAATACATGATTAACTCCAGTGAGTTCGTCAGCGTAAATACCAACTATTTCCAGGTTAGCTACCGCATCCAGTTTTTCAAGGTAACCCTGAACAGCATCCCGCGCAGTATCTTCAGTAACTTCGTTTTGGCGAAGTTTTGATTCTAATTCCTGGAAGAAAGGAGACTTATCATCGCGCAATTCGGGTTCGATCCAATTTTCGGGATATAAAAATATTTTCCGATTTGCTTCCCACACCCTGTATTGTTTTCTCCAGCTATTCCACTGCGTTGCAAAATCGCTGTCAAGTGAAATGCCTGGTTCCAGCTTCATTAAACACCGGTCCACAAACAACTGCACGCTGCTGATGGCTTGCTTGATGCGCGAGGTGAACATGCAGGCATCCATCTCCACATCGATCAGGAGATATGCGTACAGGGAACTATTATCAACGATCAGATTATTTGTTCTGAATGTCGTTAAAGTCGAATCGTTTAAAATATACGCTACCAGTGCATCTCGCTTCCGCTTCCTTAGCTCATCGCTGATGGGTTGAATGATGTTGAGCCATTCTGTTTCCGTGTATCTGGATTTAAGCAATGCCGTAAGGAACGAAGTGTTGTTCATTTGTACGGCTATTGAAAACTCCTCTGCATTTACTCCGAGCTTTTGTGTTAATGAAATGCAGCTTATAATCTGTAAGAGATTTCTTCCTATTCTGTAATCATCCGGAAACGCAAAATTCAAACTTCCTTTACTTGCCGGATTGGCAGGATCACCTAACAAGTACTTTAACAGGTCCATGTCAGCCAATGTGGATGTTGAAAGCGCTGACATAAAATTACTTTTAGCATTTGCCCCGTTGTTTAAGACTATGCCCAAAGCCTCCAGCAAGTGAGATGACGGCAATTTCCAGAGGTTTCGCAGTCTCACCAACGTAGAAAGATTTTCAAAAGCAGCATAGGGCACTGGTGTTGCGTTGCCAATCAGCGGGTCAATCGAAAGTTGTGAGGCGTGCGCTGTGAAAAACAACCACTCTTCGGAGGTCAGTTTCAGTTTCTTTACCCACAGAGTAATCTTATAGGCATGCACATAAGTGTTGAAGTAGTCCGGCAATGATGGTACAGCACTTCCGGAGGCATCAACGGTGAAAAGAGGAGAAGGATAATTAAAGAATGTGTTATCCAATAAAGCTGCCAGGAAATTTTTAGATGGATCTCCTGAATACTTCACAGTTTCATCTAGCATTACTTTTGTAGTGGCATGATCAGTTTTAAATACCGAACTGAATTTATCAATGACCAGCGCCTCCGCAATAGAACGAATGTCAGGAT
>CBQWHS010000232.1:0-6616 GCA_967728665.1 uncultured Chryseosolibacter sp.
AGGTAAAATCAAAGCTTGCCGTACCCGTACATACTTCGGCATCGTCTCCCGCATCTGCTGTAGGTACAGCTGAGAGTGTCAGCAAACTATTGTCTGTCGCCGAAATGCCATTCGCATCTCGAATCACTACAGTATAAGTATCACTTGCCAATGTCGGAGTAACGACTGGAGCAGCAATAGTTGTAGCACTAAAAACAGTTGACGGACTTGATGTTGCAGACCACAGGTAAGTGATTGGTGCATCGCCACCTGTTGGAGTCGCGGTTAGCGTTACACTATTTCCAGCACACACCGATCCTCCTCCTCCTGTAATAACTACGGTCGGATTTGCCCCTGTAATTCCTGTAAATACTGAAGTCTGCAAATTCGTTAATACCGCACCTGTGGCTGTCAGCGTTCCACCGCCCAGAGCTGTAGCGAACTTAAACCATGGATTTGTTGACTGATTAAATGTTCCAGTCAATTGCCCCGCGTTGATCGAAGTCTCAATACCTGCTACGTCGGATGATGATGCCGTGTAATCTGCTGATATGTTCGCAGTACCTCCGCTAAGACCGGAAGGCGTCACATTCCAATATCTTGTCAAATAGTGAGTAGTACTATAATTTGAAGGATACTTTCCATCGGATACTGACACCTCTATATACGCACCCGGCGAATACGTTGCTCCGGTAGTCGTGACCGTTATTGAAGAATACTCAACAGTTCCTGTATTATCCCCGACAGGAAAAGTAAAAGGTCCATCAACGGTATAAATTTTTCGTACTTCACCTCCTCCAGTTGCGACAACAAATTTGCTTGCAGTTGCACCAACAACTGTTGCCGCGGCATCAAGCGTCAAAATGCTTGACAGAATATTCAACCTTCCTTGAGTGAAACCTAACGTGTTAGTCACAGTAACATCTCCAGCCAGCGATGCCTCACCGCTTGATTGATTTATCTGAAGGTTATAATACGTTCCGGCAATGACGGACTGTGATGCCCCGGTATATTCGATGGTACCGGTTGGTAACACAAAAGCATTAGCTCCTGAGAATTGAATGGTGGCGTTAGTATTTTCCACCGTGGTGGATGTCAGGGTGAAACTGCCCATGTTTAAAACCGAGGCAACATCTGAAGACCCGCCATTATCAAGTGTGGTAGCAGTTATATTTCCACCCGCAGTCTTTGTTCCACTTGCCGTGATATTAAGTGTGGAATAAGTTCCAGGGGTGACTGTTTGAGTTGTTCCATAATACTCAATTGCTCCTGTTCCAATAGCCTGACCGTTGCTTGCTCCTGAAAAGCGAATCGTGGCGTTTGTATTTTCGACTGAACCCGATGTCAACGTATAGGTTGACATATCAAGCACGCTTGCAATATTGGCAACTCCACCATTTTCCAATGTTCCTGAAACTGTAATATTTCCTAACGCTGTTTTCGTTCCTACTGCACTAATGAGAAGCGATGCGTACGATCCACTTGGAATATTTTGTGCTCCCCCGTTAAATTCAATTGTGCCTGAATTTAGGGCGATACCATTAGACAATCCAGAGAATTGAATTCTACCACCTGTATTGTCTGCGGAAGTCGCGGAGAGGGTATTGGTTCCCATTGCCAGGATTGAAGCAACATCTGAAGCGCCACCGTTGTCTATCAAATTTGTAACGGTCAGATTTCCGGCCGCAGTTTTTGTTCCTGCGGCACTCAGTAACAATGTTGAGTATGTTCCTGATGTTACATTTTGTGTTGCACCATAATATTCAATTGTTCCTGAACTAATTGCTACACCGTTTGACGCTCCTGAGAAACGAACTGTTCCATTTGTATTTTCAGGCGTTCCGGAAAGCGAGAAAGTACTCATGTTAAGTATTGACGCCACATTGGAACTACCACCATTGTCATAACTAGTCGTCGTAATATTTCCAAGGGCTGTTTTTACGCCGGCTGCGGTCAGCTGTAATATATTGTAAGTACCTGTCGCTACATCTTGCGTTGCTCCGTAATACTCGACCGTTCCTGTGCCAATAGCCTGACCGTTAGAAGTACCTGAAAAACGAACTGTGCCTCCTGTGTTATCAATTGTAGTAGAAACAGATAACGTTGATGTTCCCAAATCAAAAACAGATCCAACGTTTGAACTTCCGCCATTATCCAGATTCGTTGCCGTAATATTTCCCAATGCAGTTTTTGTACCTGCAGCTGAAAGTACCAATGATTCATATGTACCGGTTGCAACATTTTGCGTTGCACCATAATATTCAACGGTACCAGTGTTAATCGCTTTTCCGTTATTTGTATTGGAGAATTTAATGGTGGCATTTTCGTTAAGAATCGTACCATAGTTTAAAACATTGGTACTCATGTCGAGGCTTGACGCGACATTGCTTGCGCCACCATTATCTAATGTTCCTGCTGCCGTAATATTGCCAGAGGCTGTTTTGGTTCCGGTTGTTGTTATGTTAATGTTATTGTAATCGGTTCGCCCTGAAATCGCTTGGGCACCTACGGCACTATATTCAATAGTAGATCCAGTCAATGTAAATGTTGGCGTGTTCGTTGATGCAATTGAAGTATTTGCAGCGCCGGAAAAACCGTTCGTGTTGAGCGTAACAAAGGTTCCGCTAATATTCACATTACCTGATGTGCCGAAGGATGTTACGCTGGTCGATGCGTTCATTGTTCCAGCAACATTCAACGTTCCTGAATTGCCAATAGAAATTGCACTACTGCCAGTATTAATTGTCGAACCTAGGTCAACTTGAAGGTTCTTTGACGCATTAATTGCAATAGCTAAATTTCCCGTGTTGAATGTACTTCCAGGAGTAGGATTTCCAACCCGAACATCACCAGTTACATTTGTAGTTGTTATGGCCGCTCCCAGCGTCGCACCACTGACACTGGTATTATTGATGGACAAATTATTATAAGCGCCAGTCGAAAAGAAATTAACCGTTTGAGCATTGGTGTCGTTATAATTGAAAGTACTTGAAGCACCCGCGAGCAGCTTACAGGAGGTAGCCGGAGCTGTTAGCGCACCTTTCAAATTTAGCGTTGATGCACCTCCCGACATGTTGATAATTTTGGAGTCGGTGTTCGAAGTGACGAATGTAAGACCTCCGTTGGCGTTTAGAGTTCCGCTTGTGAGAACAATGGTTGCCGCCTGTGTACCTATGGCGGTCGAACCTCCAAATGTAATCAGCCCTGAAACCGTAGCGGTACTAGCATTTATATTCCATGCATTTGTTGCAACGGCAGTCGGTTGATTAAGTGCTACCGCGCCATTGACTGTTAAGGCAGCGTTCTGCGTCAAAGAAGTTGAAAATCCTGTGGCGGAAAATGTTAGTGACGAACATGTCGCGGCAGTGTTCAATGTATACGATACAGCGCTCGCGGCATTTCCAAACGTCAACCCACTGAATGTTGTTGAGCTCGTTCCTGATATGCTCTTCCCGGAACCAACAAATGTGACGTCTCCTGTTCCTGAGTAGGTGCTATTATTTGTCCAGTCTCCCGTTACTTGAATGGCCCCGGATGCAGAGGAAGAATAGGTACCATTGTTAGTGAAGTTATTTCCGATTTGAACCGTAAATGTTCCTGGATTAAACGTGCCTTGCGTAATAATTAAATCGCTTGACATAACCATACTCTGCGCAACGCTAACCGTTCCACCAGAATTATTAATGGTCAAAGTATTGACAGTTGTAGGCAGGCCTGCGGTTGCTTGGCTGGACGAACCATTGAATTCAAAATTTGCATATGGCGCTGAAGCCGGAAATATTACTGCGATCTTGGGAGCGTTTGGTGTCAGCGATGCATTGGTCCCTTGTATTCCGTAAATGTTATTGGTCTTAACTGTTGCGTTGTTTCCAATCACGAAACTGTTAGTTGTTCCAAGTCCGACCATCGTTATCTGAGTCTGAGTTGGATTCGTAAATATCACGGTACCGTTTATGAAAATATCATCATTCGATGTGTTGATATAAATAGAGCCATCGACTTGTAATGTGTTGGTTGCTCCAATTGTAAAATCTCCCCCTGTAGTTAAACTTGACGCAGACCGAACAATAAATATGTCGTTACCAGAAGGAAAACCCGCCGACGGGTTTGTGCCGCTGGCACCGTCACTACCAGTCCACCAAGTTGTAGTTGCCGTGGCATCGCCGGTAGCTGCAGAATAGTAAGTGGTTTGCGCAAGAGAATATCCCAAAGACAACACCAGACAGCATGCTGACAACCAAAAACGGACTGAAATAGTATGGGTAGATATTCCTCTCAATTATTCAAAGTTTTTTGTGAACCGTTGATCGTCAATTGAGGGTTTAAGAACGTCATCAAACTGCGGGCAAACCAATAGGGAGCGAAACACGTTACCCAGTGTATCAAGTGGTAGTATTAAAAGATGTGAATTAATGCTCAATTTGCCGCCTACCCTTGAACGGAATTTTGCTAGCCGAGTAACCCGGCACAGGCATAGGGATGCAGACAACATAGGTAAAGTGGCCAACTTCAGTTTTATAATCGTATTACCGTCTAGGTAACCTTGCAAGATAATGTTTTAACACCTTATTCCTGCAACCTGCCGTTAGAATTAAGCTTAAACAGAGCCATTTTGCTCTGATTATCTCCAACGGAAATTGTACCCAATACAAGTATCCTTCCATCCGGTAATTCTCGCACTACAGATGCGAAATCATTTTCATTTTCAGATCCGAGACTAACGGACCATTTGGGATTGTTACTTTGATCGATTTTGGTAAGCCAGATGTTGGATCCCAACGTTCTGGTCTCATTGCAAAGTACTAGATAGCCTGTTGGCGATGTCAATGAAGGTGCAACACAAACAGCAGTCAATACTTTTCCCTGGCTTGACAGTTCTGTGTCAATCTGTTCATCGGTTTCATTGAATGCCAGGGGCGTACGTAAAATTGAAAATTGAAGCCCAGCAGGAGTGTTCGAATTGAATTTAGTGCCGAGTAGTACGAAACTGTTACCTTGGCTAGGATCGTTTTTACAGACCCACGATAACTTTGCATCAACATCTTTTTCACCCGTAAAAGCGGGCGTACTGTTTAATGAGAAATCGTTTATTGAGTAATACAACAGGTTTGAAAATCGGCCAAGTCGTTGATCGTGGCTAAGTTCAGAATGACCGAAAACATAAAACAATGTTGGGGAAATTTGATATACTTTTATTCCCGTATCATTAGAGCCGTTGTCTTGACCATAGGTATTTGCCCATGTACTCGTGAGCCAATCTAGATTAACATCACAACGGAAATGAAAAACGTTAGTCATTCCATTCGGTATCTCCTCATAACTTCCAGTTACAATAAATCCGCCATCATCAATTGAAGTCACTGACTTAGGATAATCGGCATATGTAAACCCGTTTGTCGCGCTATCTAACTTTACTCCATCGGCACTTATCAAAATTATTTTTGAATCGACATTCGCCACTGCAGCGCTTGTATTCATAAAAGAAGAAAGGATAATATAATTTCCATTCTTGGCCGGTTCGATATCTACCGCAGTTTCCTGTTTCTCCCCAAATTTCTTATTCCACAAAACATCTCCCTCTGCATTAATCTTCACAAGATAAATTCTGGATGTGTTGTCGTCTGACACCGTTGTACCTAATAAAAGAGTAGAACCGTCCGATAGGATCTCCATGTCGACACCGACTTGGTCGCCATCCTCGCCGTACATTTTCAAAAAATAGTTCTTATCAGGATCGTCAATATTGTTGTCGGTGTCGCACCCGAGTACAATCACAAACAGAGAGAGAAAAAAATATCGTAGGAACTTGTCGCTCATTACTTCTTCATATGTTTCATGACAGACTTAGTTCGTGCACGTTTCAATTCACGCGGTTTGTATAAAGGGCGTAAGAAACCAACAGAAATTGACAGGTTATCGAGCCGCATAATATCGCTAACACTTGCCCATCTCATAGACGGATCTTGTGATTCGATGTTTTTATCAGAGGTAGGATCCAGCGTATTGTTATTATATAGATTTTTTAAGGAGGTAATGTTTTTCAACCCCAATTGATAGCGCAAGTCGATAAAAACAAAGTCTAATCCAATCTTTGCTTTTAATCCGCCCCCAAAGATGATAGACTGATTAAAATTATTGCGTGCAAATTTGGAATTGATATTCGAAATGTCCTGCTGATTTTTTTCAGCATTAGCGTCCGCGTCACCGTTTTTCGCAGGACGACTGTTTACTAATGTTATTGAAGTGTATTCCCTCAACAAATAATGATATGAGTATCCAACATATCCATAAGGTCTATACTTACCTTTAAAATCTCCATACACGAAAGTCAGCGGTACTGAGAGCCAGTTCTGACGAACCTGAGTGTCCTTTTCATCCTTGAGCCAATAGTTGGTGGTTGTTGATTCAAAAACATTACGATCAAATTGAAGTTCGAGTCTCGCATTGATCTTGTCTGAAAAATTATAATCGCCACCGAAAGCCATTTGATAGCCTGCCGTGATTTTATATTTGTCAGAAACTCCTGTCTCACCAAATTCATTAATCGAATAAATAACGCGAGGCATCGTTCCATTTGCTCCCGCTTTTGCAAACCATGAAAATATTGGCGTGGATGTAAATTTTTTGCTCAGGTAAA